>WQWP01000008.1 GCA_009787485.1 Lentimicrobiaceae bacterium
AAAGGTCGCTTTAAAGAAGTGATGGACGCAATTTTAAAAGAAATACCGGATGTTATCATCCAGCCTTCTACCGGTGGCGCCGTAGGGATGACCGACGACGAACGCCTGCAACCCACTGAGCTGCTGCCCGAAATGGCAACGTTAGATTGCGGAACGGTCAATTTTGGCGGCGACGACGTGTTTACCAACACCGAAAACACCATTAAATATTTTGGCAAACGGATGATTGAAATGGGCATTAAACCCGAGCTGGAATGTTTCGATAAAGGCATGATTGACATGGCGTTACGTTTGCACAAAAAAGGATTCATCAACAAACCGATGCACTTCGATTTTGTGCATGGCGTAAACGGCGGCATCAGCGGCGAATTGCGCGACTTTGTGTTCATGCGCGGCTCTATTCCTGCAGATGCCACTTACACCGTTGCCGGTGTCGGACGCTTCGAGTTCCCGTTAGCCATGGCCGCCATCGTTGACGGAGGCCACGTGCGCGTAGGCTTCGAAGACAACGTATATATCTCTAAAGGCGTGTTAGCCAAATCGAACGGCGAATTAGTAGCCAAAGTCGTGCGCATGGCAAAAGAGCTCGGCCGCGAAATCGCCACTCCGAATGAAGCCCGCGCAATTCTCGGCTTACCCGTTAAGAATTAGGAATTAGGAATTAGGAATTAAGAATTAGGAATTACAAACTCATTGCCGTCAGTTTTAACTGACGGATCAAGAATAAAAAAATAAACAATTTAAAAATTAAACAATTAAACAATTACCCAATGAAAAAAGTATATATCGTATCTGCAAAGCGCACCCCTATCGGAAAAATGTTTGGTGCTCTTGCCAACTTCACCCCTGCCGATTTAGCAGCTGTGGTCATCAAAAACATCCTAACCGAAACCGGCATCCCGCCCAACAAAATAGATGAAGTGATTGCCGGCAACATCCTCAGCGCCGGCCACGGCCAGGGCATCATCCGCCAAGCCGCCATTAAAGCCGGCATTCCCGTAGAAGTGCCCGCTTACGCCATCAACATGGTTTGCGGAAGCGGCTTAAAATCAGTAATGAACGCTTATAACGACATCTTGGTTGGCGATGCCGATATCGTATTGGCCGGCGGCACCGAAGTAATGTCGAACACCGGCTTTGTAATGCACGGCGCCCTCCGAAACGGCGTAAAAATGGGCAGCATTACCGCCGTAGATCACATGGTGCACGACGGGCTGACCGATGCCTTTGAAAACTACCACATGGGCATTACCGCAGAAAACGTAGCCGAAAAATATAACATCTCAAGAGAAGCGCAAGACCAATTTGCCATCAACTCGCAAAAGAAAGCGATTGCCGCAGTAGATGCCGGCAAATTTGCAAACGAAATTGTGCCGGTTGAAATCGTATCGAAAAAAGAAACGATTGTTTTTAACACCGACGAGTACCCCAACCGCGCCACAAGTATTGAAAAGCTAAGCACATTAAAACCCGCATTCAAAAAAGAGGGCACCGTTACCGCCGGCAACGCTTCCGGCATTAACGACGGCGCTTCTTTCGTACTGTTAGCCTCCGAAGAGAAAGTAAAAGAGCTGGGATTGACGCCATTAGCAGAAATTATCGCCACCGGCCAGGGCGGAGTAGAGCCTGCCATAATGGGCTTAGGTCCCGTGCCTGCCATTAAGCAAGCGCTGCAAAAAGCCAACATGAAACTTTCGGATATGGATTTGTTGGAATTGAACGAAGCCTTTGCTGCACAATCGTTAGGCGTTATCCATGAGCTAATTCAGAAACACGGCGTTACGGAAGCGTGGTTGCAAGAGCGCACTAATATCAACGGCGGCGCTATTGCGTTAGGCCATCCGATTGGCGCGTCAGGGAATCGTATTTTGGTTACTTTGGTGCATGAGTTAATTAATGAGAACAAGACCTACGGATTGGCGGCGCTTTGTATTGGCGGAGGGATGGGAACGGCAGTAGTGGTGAAGAAGGTTTAAGATTTAAAGATTTAAAGAAGAATTTGAGTTACTCAAACAAATTTCTTCTCACTTTCCCCATAGCGCAAATATCGTCAATGTTTACGCCTTTGTCAGAATATGCATAAAACACGCCTTCGCTTAGTAGCACATAGAGCCACGTTCGCCCCATTCGCTTTTCAGCCGGCAGCGTGTTAATTTTCTCGCACCACTCAATCGTGGCGCGCTGTTTGCTTTGTACATTCCGATCTTCCATTTTGTCGTTGCCTTTGGTTTCGATGATGTAGATATGTTGTTTTGTACAAACCATGAAATCAGGGTGATAGCTGCTCAAAAGTCCATCGGATCGAATGTAGGTAATTTTTGCATAAGGATGTGGTGCGCCTCATCGTTAATGACCATTAAATCGGGAAAATCTGCCAGGTATTCCAATTCGTTGCCTTTCAAATAATTCCTGTCCAAAACCTCGCTATACAGAGCAGGCAGGTTTGCCACCTACGGCGGCATGAGAGTGCGCATGTTGCTCTCGTACAGTACGCTTAGCGTACTGCTTAGATAGATATGCTCTCTACGAGAGCCCCCAACACGAAACTTTATTAACCGCATGCAAGCGCAGCGCAGCTTACGGTCTGCGCCCATCTCTCACATCTGCGTCATCTGCGTGCCCAAAAAATCACCCTCCCACTTGACAAACGCCCTCCCCAAATGTATATTTGCAGCCTCAAAAAACTAACATAAACTCAATGAATATGAATCAAAACGAAATTGTTCTGTATCAGCCGGATAACAGTATTAAATTGGAGGTAAGGTTAGAGAATGAAACGGTTTGGCTGTCACAAATTCAAATAGCAAAATTATTTGGAGTTGATAGAACCGTCATTACGAAACACTTACAAAATATTTTTAGTACAAATGAATTAGATGAGTTTACCACATGTGCAATTTTTGCACATGTGGGGAACAAAGGCAAACAACAGTATCAAACAAAGTTCTATAATTTGGATGCTATTCTTTCTGTTGGTTATCGCGTAAATTCTATCAACGCAACATCTTTTAGACGATGGGCAACGCAAGTAATAAAAGATTTTTTGTTAAGAGGTTACGTCATTAATCAACGAATAGAGGAGGTGGCAAAACTTGCCATTGAAACCGAGAAAAGAGTTACCGAAGCAGAAGAAAAAATTGGCTTCTTTGTAAAAACAACATTACCACCAACACAAGGCGTTTTTTTCGATGACCAAATTTTCGATGCCTATATTTTTGCTTCCGGTTTAATCAAATCCGCCAAAAAATCTATCGTTTTAATTGATAATTATGTAGATGAGAGTGTTTTGCTATTGCTATCCAAACGAGCTAAAAGTGTAATTGCAACAATCTATACCTCAATATTATCACCTCAATTACAACTTGATTTGCAAAAACACAATGCACAATACCCTCCCGTTACTATCAAAACTTTTACCCGCTCGCACGACCGGTTTTTAATGATTGATGATATTGTATATCACATCGGCGCCTCGTTGAAAGATTTGGGTAAGCGGTGGTTTGCGTTTTCAAAGATGGAGTTGGAGGCGAAGGTATTGTTGCAGCATATAAAACTAACATAAACTCAATGAATATGAATCAAAACGAAATTGTTCTGTATCAGCCGGATAACAGTATTAAATTGGAGGTTAAGTTTGAAAACGAAACCGTTTGGCTTACGCAAGCGCAGATTGCTTTATTGTTTGATGTTAAAGTTCCTGCGATTTCTAAGCATCTGAAAAATATTTATGGAACTGGAGAATTAGAACAGAATAGCACATTTTCCATTTTGGAAAATATGGGTAATGATAGTAGACAATGCACAATATTCACCTGTTACTATTGAAATTTTTACCCGCTCGCACGACCGGTTTTTATTTATTGATGAAAACGTGTATCACATCGGCGCCTCGTTGAAAGACTTGGGTAAGCGGTGGTTTGCGTTTTCAAAGATGGAGTTGGAGGCGAAGGTACTGTTGCAGCATATAAAACTAACATAAACTCAATGAATATGAATCAAAACGAAATTGTTCTGTATCAGCCGGATAACAGTATTAAATTGGAGGTGAGATTTGAAAACGAAACTGTTTGGTTGTCGTTAAACCAAATAGCAACTCTGTTTAATAGAGATAAGTCTGTTATATCCAGACATATAAAAAACATTTTTGAAGAAGAAGAACTATTTATGGATTCAGTTGTTGCAAATTTTGCAACAACTGCTGCTGATGGCAAAATATATCAAGTAGAATACTTTAACCTTGATGTAATTATCTCTGTTGGATACCGTGTCAAATCGAAGCAGGGAACCCGATTCCGGCAATGGGCAAACCCTATAATAAAAGATTATTTATTAAAAGGATATGTAGTAAACCAACGCATAGAACGCTTAGAATATCGTATGACGAAAGCAGAAGAAAAAATTGGCTTCTTTGTTAAAACAGCCCTACCACCAACGCAAGGTATTTTTTTCGACGATCAAATTTTCGATGCCTACACTTTCGCTTCCGGTTTAATAAAATCTGCAAAAAAATCTATCATCTTAATTGATAATTATGTAGATGAAAGTGTTTTGCTATTGCTATCCAAACGAGCTAAAAATGTGTCAGCAACCATTTATACCTCAACATTATCGCCTCAATTACAGCTTGATTTACAAAGACACAATGCACAATACTCACCTGTTACTATTGAAATTTTTACCCGCTCGCACGACCGGTTTTTGTTTATTGATGAAAGTGTGTATCACATCGGCGCCTCGTTGAAAGATTTGGGTAAGCGGTGGTTTGCGTTTTCAAAGATGGTGCTGGGGGCGAAGGTATTGTTGCAGCATATTTTAAAGTTATGAAATACATTTTTTAACGAAAACTTATACCTTTGCAAAATTTTTTCCAACATGAAAACCTTCTACGACATCCACATGCACGCCTTCAATTTGAGTCATCCCAGCTTGTCGGTGTTCTTGCAACGCTCAGATTTGATTGACAGTTTCTTTAAATCTGCACCAAAATCCAAAATCAAAACCAAAACTTCATTTTGGGGGTGGTTGCGTAAAATAATCTGCTACATGCTCATCGGCATAGGGGTCGTGGTCTTAATTCCCTTGCTTATTGCGGCGTCTCCCATTATTTTGCTGGGCATTTTCATCCTTGCAATGCTGTTAAAGCGTAATCTCAAAAGTGTGCTACATTTTGTATTAAGCATGCCTGCTGTGAAAAACGCTATCAGCAAAGCCATGCGAACGCTCACTTTTTTTGAGATTCCTTTAGAATATCAGTTTTTAGTGCTTGATTATTATTTGAAATCAAAAATGGAATATCGCCCGAATGAAAAACAGATTTTGATTGGCAAAACTGCTTATAATAAAATTGTACTTTGCCCTTTGGTTATTGATTTTGGACGTAAAAATATTCCCGATGGCGTTTTTTACAATTTTACTCCCAAAAGCCCTATTGCCAATCAAGTGGGAGATTTGCTCTATGCCATAAGAACTTACTATCGTTTTGAAGTGGAAGTAAAAGATCAAAAGATGCATCTTTCTAAAGAGATTCCGGATTGGGAAAAAAGCAAAACTGAAAAGCTGTTTGAAATTTACCCTTTTATGGGTTTAGATCCTGCAAACTATGATGACTGGAATGATTTGGAAAAACTTTTAGATAAGTATTTTGCGGAGTTTGATGAAAAAGATACAGCCAAAATGCGAAGAGACAGGTTTTTAAAGAAAATGGGCACTTTAGATAGCAATATGTATAACCCAACTGAGGGCTATTATTACAATGTTTTTGCCGGAATAAAATTGTACCCTCAATTAGGTTTCGACCCTTATCCAAGCAATTCGAAAGAGTTTGAAAAAGTAAAGAGGTTGTATTTATACTGTATTGAAAAGCGTATTCCCATCACCACCCATTGCAGCGACGGAGGGTATAAAGTGGGCGATAATGATCATTTGACCTCGCCCTTAGGTAAATGGAAGAAGGTATTGGAACAGAAAGAGTTTGAAAATCTTACCTTGAATTTCGCGCACTTCGGCAGCCAAAAAGGAAAACAAACCGAATGGAGGGATGCGATTATCGAACTGACAAAAAAATACCCTAATATTTATACCGACATTTCTTGCAACGATACGACAGCGGAATATTACAACAATTTGGGAAAACTGTTTAATGATAGTAATCCCCAATTACACGAAAAAGTACTGTTTGGTTCCGATTTCTCCATCAATTTGTTAGTTACCGAAGCACAATCGTACAATCATTATTTAGAAACATTTGCCGAAGCTGAGCTTGCGCACAAAACCGATTTGTGCGAACGGAACCCTGAAAGGTTTTTATTTGGGGAATGATTGATGAGGTTGAAAAACTTTATTTCACATAAAAAATAAGGTTTTCCGAAAAAAACCTTAGTAGCGGGGGCAGGACTCGAACCTACGACCTCCGGGTTATGAGCCCGACGAGCTACCACTGCTCTACCCCGCAATGTGGCGGCAAAAATATGCTTTTTTTTGTGTTTTTTGTAAAAAAAAATGCTTTTTTGTGAGAATTAAGGTTTTTTGTGATAAAACCTACTTCGTGCTCTCGCACCTTTGCCCCTTCGTGCTATTTCATCATTGACATAATGCGACAATCCCCCAATAAATAAAGCCAACGGGAACGGCAAAAAGCATGGAATCAATTCTGTCTAAAATCCCGCCATGACCAGGGAGGATGGCGCCACTGTCTTTTTGTTGGGCAAAGCGTTTGATCATGGATTCGGCGAAATCGCCAAAGGTGCCGGAGATGATAACAACAAAGGCGAAACTCATCCAAATATAAGGGCTTGTGAATATATCGCTTTGAAAATAAGTGATATGTATCAAAAAATAAATAGCAATTATAGTAAAGATTAATCCTCCGAAAAAACCTTCCCAGCTTTTTTTAGGCGATATTTTGGGATATATTTTGTGTTTTCCGAATAAAGATCCGAATACGTAAGCTAATGTATCATTCATGCACAAAATAATAAAAAGGGCGACCATGATGTTGGTGGCATTCAATATAGTACACCAATAAATTAACAAGGCAACGGGAAAAATGATCCAAACAATGGGCAATAGTAAGTGTAGCGTTATGCGCTGCATTTTACTCTTTAAAACAGGAAATTTTTGTGCTAAATGGATGTACTCAAACAATGCGATGAATAAAAAGAGCGAAAAAACCGAAATAAGTGAAGAGGGTGAAAAAAAAAATGCAAATCCAATCACAAATAGATATAAAATACCGGTAAGGGTGCGCAGCAAAAGCGTTTTCATTGTTCTATTGAATTAATAGTAAAATAAACCGAGGCTCAGTAAGAGAGAAATTTTCTTCACCGCTGTCGTTTACCGGTTTTGTTGGCGTAATAATCTCTGCAAAACCGTAGAGATTTCCCTGGTTTTTTTCTTGTTGTAATACAAAAGCATCTTTTAAATCGAGTACCAAATTTTTCTCGAAGGCAACCACAATAATATCTTTTGTAATATTTCTAACAGAAGGATATAGAGAGAATTTTTGGGTAAACAACATACTTCCCGTTCTCGCAATCAGGATGTCAGCATATACAATGGCAACGTCTGCTTGTTGGTGGCTTCCTATGCAGGTAATATAGTTTAGATTTTTTTGTGTGAGCGCCGGAGCAATGAAAAGGCTGGTGTTCAGAATTGTTGCATAACGTTGTCCCACAATTAGTTTATACAAAAAATCTACAAAATTGTTTTTGTTGCATGCAATTAATTTTCCGCCTGCATTTCTAAAATTGTGAAAAAATTCTGCCGTTAAACTTTCAGGTTTTTCAAAAAGCTCGGCATGAATATCAATATGCGGAAATTTACTTGTACTTTTTTGGGTAAGCGCATGTCGAATTTTTCTTCGCATGTTCTCTTTTGAAGCAGTATTTAAGTTGTCGAAACTTGTGGTTGATGGCATTAGGCTAATGTTTCCGGTTGATGTTTACGTTTTCCAAAAATGACTTCTAAATCTTCGGCAAAAATAACTTCTTTTTCGATAAGTATCTCTGCCAATTGCGTTAATTTTTCTCGATTTTCTATTAAAATACCCTTAGCGCGTTGGTATGCCGATTCTATGATCTTGCTGATTTCTTCATCAATTTGCTGGGCTGTTTTTTCGCTATAAGGCTTCGTAAGCGCATACTCTTGTTGTCCGGAAGAATCATAAAAGCTTATGTTTCCGATCTTTTCATTCAGTCCATAATAGACTACCATGGCAAAAGCCTGTTTAGTTACTTTTTCCAGGTCGCTCAGTGCGCCGGTAGATATTTTCCCGAACACTACTTCTTCGGCGGCGCGCCCGCCCAAGGTTGCCGTCAGTTCATCGAACATCTGCTCGGTAGTGGTAATGTGGCGTTCTTCAGGCAGATACCAGGCGGCGCCCAGCGATTTACCGCGCGGCACAATTGTTACTTTTACCAACGGCGATGCGTGTTCCAAGAGCCAGCCCACCGCGGCGTGCCCCGCTTCGTGAAAAGCGATTACTTTCTTCTCTTCCGGAGATATCATGTTGCCGCGTCTCTCTAACCCCCCTACAATTCTGTCAATAGCTGCTAAAAAGTCGGTTTTTTCTACCTTCTTTTTGCCGTTCCGTGCTGCGATCAAAGCTGCTTCATTGCACACGTTGGCAATATCAGCGCCGGAAAATCCGGGGGTTTGTTTAGCAAAATATTCTAAATCAACATCTTGGCATAGTTTCAAGTTTTTTACATGCACTTCAAAAATTCCTTTGCGTTCGTTTGCATTAGGAAGTTCTACATGAATTTGGCGGTCGAAACGCCCTGCGCGCAACAATGCCCGGTCTAAAATATCGGCTCTATTGGTGGCGGCTAAAATAATGACTCCCGTATTGGTAGAAAAACCATCCATTTCGGTGAGCAATTGATTCAGTGTGTTTTCGCGTTCGTCGTTGGCGCCGGAAAGGGCATTTTTTCCACGCGCACGTCCAATGGCATCAATCTCATCAATAAAAATGATACAAGGCGCTTTTTCTTTGGCGGTGCGGAAAAGGTCGCGCACGCGAGAAGCGCCTACCCCTACAAACATCTCCACAAAATCGGAGCCGGATAAGGAGAAGAAAGGCACTTTCGCTTCACCGGCTACTGCTTTTGCCAGCAAGGTTTTACCTGTTCCTGGAGGGCCTACGAGCAGGGCGCCTTTCGGAATTTTACCACCTAGTTCCGTATATTTTTTTGGGTTTTTGAGGAAATCAACAATTTCTTCTACTTCATATTTTGCGCCTTCTAAACCGGCAACGTCTTTAAACGAAACATTGTCCTGATTTTTACTGTCGAATAGTTGCGCCCGCGATTTTCCAATGTTGAAGAGACCGCCGGGACCTCCGCCGCGCATGCCTCTGAAAGAGGCAAACAACAGCCACAAAATTAGAAGAAACGGCAAAAACCATATAAACTCAAACCCCCAATTTCTGCTTGTATCTTGTTTTATATCAAAATTAAAATCACTTCTAACAGCTGCTTCATTGGCATCGGGATGTGCCCTTAAATATTCTTGAACTGCCCGAGCCCGAATGTCGTTAACATTGGTATTAAATACACTGAAATCGGAAACCGTGATAAAAAATTGAGGCCCTTTTACATTTTTTTCGCGAAATTTGTCAAACTCCGGCTTCGTTTTTACCGATTTTTCTTTCAAAAAAATATCCACGCGGCTATCTTTTTGCACATAAAGCACAGATTCAATATCCTGATTGATAATTAAACGCTCTAATTTTGTGCTTCCAATTTCATCTTTTGTGCTTGATGCGCCCGGATTTTGCAGAAATAGCAACAATACCACCACCATCGCCAAATAGAGCCATATAATATTGAATTTGGGTTTGTTTTTCTTTTTATTTGGTTGTGTTGAGGCTTTTTTTTGCGGTACGGAATCTTTTGGAGGCATATTTGCGGAGTATTGCTAAAAATTGCGGCAAAAGTACGGAATTTTGGTTAAAAAAGTTAAGAATTTAAAAAAAATCATGTAATTTATCCTTTGCTTGTTAATCAGATTTTCCATTGACTCAAACAATAGGATACGATGTTTTTAACACTTATTAAACTTTCTTTTCACTCAATCACCGCTTCACCAACAGCACCACATTCTCCACATGCTGCGTATGCGGAAACATGTCCACCGGCTGTACTTTTACTACCGTGTATTTCTTAGCCAACTCCGTAATATCCCGAGCCTGTGTAGCCGGATTACAGCTAATGTAAACAATTCGAAGCGGTTCCATTTCTAGCAAACGGGCTACTACATCGGGGTGCATGCCGGCGCGGGGTGGGTCAGTAATTACCACATCGGGTTTGCCGTTGCGCTTGGTGCAGTTTGGATTTAGCACCTCTTTCATGTCGCCGGAAAAAAAAACGGTGTTGGTAATGCCGTTTTGTTGCGCGTTGTATTTGGCGTCTTCAATGGCGGCTTCTACATATTCGATGCCCACCACTTTTTGGGCTTGTTTGGCAACAAAAAGCGCTATCGTGCCGGTGCCTGTATATAAGTCATATACAATGTCTTTTTCTGCAATTTGAGCAAAATCTCGCGCTATTTTGTACAATTCTAATGCTTGCAAACTGTTGGTTTGGAAAAAAGAGAGCGGTCCAATTTTAAAACGCAACGCTTCCATCATTTCCGAAATATGCGGCGCTCCGGCATACAACACCGGCTCCAAATCGGAAATAGAATCATTTAATTTTGTGTTGATTACATAAAACAAAGAATTGATTTGCGGAAAATTCTCTTTTAAAAACTCTAGCAAAAGTTTGGTTTTATCATTCATTTCGGTTAAAGAAACAATTACCATCACTTCATTTTTTGTATTGTTTCTGATGATGATATTTCTTAAAATTCCTTCATGATTTCGAATGTTGTAAAAAGAAATGTCGTTTTCCATGGCAAATTGCCGCACGCTGTTTCTAATTTCATTGCTCGGCTCGGCTTGCAAATAACAGTGCTTAACATCTAACACCTTATCGAATTTACCCGGAATGTGAAAACCCAATCCTCTTGTTTCCAATACTTTTCCGGCATCGCGCAAACGCATGTCTTCATCATCCAACCAACGCAAATGCGAAAACGTGTATTCCAATTTGTTTCTATATTCATATTGATTTTTTGAAGGGATGATGGGCAAAACGGGCGGAAACTCGAATTTTCCCAAATGCCGGAAACAATCTTCCACTTGTTTCTGTTTGTATTTCAGTTGGGTTTCATAATCCATAATTTGCCATTTGCAGCCACCGCACAATCCGAAATGGGCGCACTCCGGCTTTACCCTGTGAGGCGATTTTGTTTTAATGTTTAAGATGCGGGCTTCGGCGTAGCTTTTTTTCTTTTTGAAAACCTCCACATCTACAATGTCGCCGGGCACGGCAAAGGGAACGAATACGGTAAGGCCGTCTTTTTTACCAACGGACTTGCCTTCGCTGCCGGCGTCAATGATTTCTAAATCTTCAATTTTGTAGTATTTCATATATTATTTGGTTTAATTCTCTCTGTGTTCCTTCGTGAACTCTGTGTCTCTGTGTTAAAGAGTTTTTTTCAGCACAGAGACACAGAGGGCACAGAGTTTCACAGAGAAGTTTTAATTACAATTCCCGTTCGTGCCGGCAAATATAACCTTAAATGAGGCACACCGTTTTTCAAAAATGTGCTGTATGTAAGTGTTTCGTCAATGTTTCCAAAGCCGCCAAAATTTTTGGAATCGCTGTTTAGTACAATTTTATACTTTCCTTCGGGCGCATAAAGTTCGTAATCCGTGTAAGAGTTTGCGGGACTTAAATTAAAAACGAACAATGTTTCGTTGCGCAAATAGGCTAACACTTGCGTTGCACTGTCCTGCACAATAACATGAGATGAGGCGTCTAAAATTTTGTATTGCTCTATAACATGAATCATTGCCGCATCAAACGCGTTCAAGTATTTGTATTTCAGCTCATCATCATCTGCCAGATTCCATTGCCTACGGGCGTATTTCAGCGACCAGTTGTTGCCCTCGCGCGGAAAATCAATCCATTCCGGATGGCCAAACTCATTGCCCATAAAGTTGAGATAACCGCCTTGTGAAAGCGATAATGTGAGCAAACGGATGAGTTTGTGTAACGCTATGCCTCTGTCAACCAGCAAATTTTGACTTAATTCCGACATGCCGGTGTACATCTCTTTGTCTATCAATCTAAAAATAATGGTTTTATCGCCCACCATGGCTTGGTCGTGACTTTCGGCGTAGCTCACGGTTTGCTCCTCTTTGCGCTTGTCGGTCAATCTAAAATAAATATCGCCCGGATACCACTGCTCATCAGCGCTTTCCTTGATGAGTTTGCCCCAATAATCGGCAATGCCCATCGACATGCGGTAGTCAAAACCGATGCCGCCTTTTGCCACCGGAAACGCCATGCCGGGCATGCCGCTCACATCTTCGGCAATGGTAAAAGCGTTCGGATTCACTTCTTTAACCAACTTGTTTGCCAAAGTTAAATACACAAGCGCATCTTCATCCACATTTTCATCGAAATATTGCTTATAATCCATAAAATCAACGCCAATGCCGTGATCCCAATAACTCATGCTGGTTACGCCGTCGAAACGGAAACCATCAAACTTAAATGTTTCTAACCAATATTTTATGTTGGACAGAAGAAACAAGATCACATCATTTTTTCCATAATTAAAACATCGGGAATCCCAAATCGGATGGTATCCTTTATCGCCGGAATGAAAATAGAGATGATCGCTGCCATCGAAAAGGCTTAATCCTTCTTTTACATTTGAAACAGAATGAGAATGAACGATATCCAAGATTACTGAAATGCCTAATCCGTGCGCGGCATCAATCAGTTCCATCAACTCTTCGGGAGTACCAAAACGTGCGGAAGGCGCATAAAAGTTTGCCACCTGGTAACCGAACGAGCCATAATACGGATGCTCTTGAATTGCCATAAATTGTATGGTATTGTAACCCAGCTTTTTAATGCGTGGCAAAACATATTCTTTAAAACGCCAATAAGTGCTAATCTCTTCATATTGAGAAGACATGCCGATGTGCGCTTCGTAAATAATGGGATGTTTTGGTTTTTCAGGTTGCGTATTTTTCCAAACGTACGGTTTCTCCGGCTCCCAAACCTGTGCCGAATATACTTTGGTAACATCGTCTTGTACAACACGTTGCACATGCGATGGCAATCGTTCGTCGGCGCCGGCATCCCACACCATCCACAGCTTGTACAATGCGCCGTGTTTCAAGAAAGAGAGCGGCAGATGAATTTCCCAATCGCCGTTGCCGATGGGGTGTAAGGCGTATTGCTCCATCGGTTTCCAATAAGAAAAATCGCCCATGAGGAAAATTTGTTTAGCGTTAGGCGCTTTTTCCCGAAAAATCCAATGAGTGGCGGTTTTAAACAAGCCGTAATATAAGTGGTTGTTGGCGACCTCTTTCAGCGCTACTTTTCCGTCGGTAAACTCCAATTCGCGCAAGGCTGCTTTTTCAGCGCGGCGCTTGAGGGGGAAGCTGAAGGGTTTCAGCCACGGGTCGATTTGAAGTAAAGGGGGCGTTTTCATTATTGTGGTGGTTTATGCTAATTCATAATGTTTCTTTTCGTATTCATCTATGAGTAATGCAAGAATATCAGCCTCATCGCTTTCGGGCGTTCCAATTGGTGCATCAAACAATAATTCCATTTTTTTTAATGCTGCCTTATAATCGGTTTCTGTTTTAATTGGTGTAATGTTCATGTTATGGATCTCTCATGCGACAAAAATAGAATAATTCCCCAAATTGGGAAGTTGTTTGCAAAAAATGTTGCCTAAAAATTTTATTTGCATAATTCCGAAACCCTTATATCTCAAAGCTCCCTTAGTAGCTAATGCGATGTTTTCCCATAATTTTACCTGACCCATTATTACCCCAAAAATAAGGGAATAGGGGAGATTTTGTTTGGGGATACATTGTTGCTACTAAGGGAACTTTGAGATATAAGGGCTTTATGGTATCACATTTTTTCAGTATTAAAATAAGATTCAGCCGATCTTTAAGAAAATATTTTGAGGATTAATAAATGTTATATTTTTGCGCATATTTAATAGTTGTGCATTATGGCGGACAGTGTGAACGGAAAACAACTTTAAATAATGAAATTGATGAATCATTAAAACATTTTGTCATGAAGAGATTTTTATTGTTATTTATTAGTGTAATGCTTTTTAACACTATAATCGTGTTTGCGCAAGAATGTGATTACTCAGGAACTACAGGAACACTTGAATGGTGTTTAAAAGATGGGACACTAACCATTAGCGGCGTAGGTGCAATGCCAGATTACTTCTATGACCAAGGTTGGCCTCCACCTCCGTGGTATCAATATAAAGAATCTATCAATACCATTGTTTTGGAAGTTGGCGTAACAAGTATTAGCAGTAATGCTTTCTCTGATCACAATTTTCTAATTTCGGTTACCATACCTAACAGCGTAAAAACGATCGGAGGGGCGGCTTTTTCCTCTTGCACAAGTCTAACTTCGATTACCATTCCTAACAACGTAATAAGTATTGGGGGTTGGGCTTTTGGCCATTGCACAAGTCTGATTTCGATTACACTCCCTAACAGCATAATAAGCATTGAAAACAGTACTTTTACATCCTGTACAAGTCTAACTTCGATTACCATTCCTGAGAGTGTAATAATTATTGGAGAATATGCTTTTTCCAATTGTTCCGGTTTGACTTCGATCACCATACCTAATAGCGTAAAAACGATTGGACAGGCGGCTTTTATTGATTGTACAAGTCTGACTTCGATTAATATTTCTAATAGCGTAACAATGATTAATATTTGGGCTTTTTGGAAATGTACAAGTCTGACTTCGATTGACGTTGAAAGCGGAAATAGTATTTTCGCTTCGGAAAACGGAGTTTTATTTAATAAAAATAAAACAATTTTAGTTTGTTATCCGGCAGGAAAAACAGGCACATATGTTATTCCTAATAGTGTAACAACGATTGGATATTCTGCTTTCTACTATTGCAAAAACCTGACTTCGATTACCATTCCTAACAGCGTAACAACGATTGATGCTTATGCTTTTCGCGATTGTACAAATCTAACTTCGCTTACCCTTCCCAACAGCGTAACAACAATTGGATTTTCGGCTTTTTCCGGTTCCGGTTTGACTTCAATTACCCTTCCCAACAGCGTAACAACAATTGGATATGCTGCTTTTTGGGGTTGCACCAGTCTGACTTCGATTATCCTTCCAAACAATGTAACAATGATTATGTGGGCAACTTTTTGGGATTGCACCAGTCTGACTTCTGTTACCATTCCTAACAGTATAACAATTATTTACAATGATGCTTTTCACGGTTGCACCAGTCTGACTTCTGTTACCATTCCTAACAGTGTAACCAATATTGATAACGATGCTTTTTACGGTTGCACAAGCCTGACTACTGTTACTATTCCTAACAGTGTAACGCGGATTGGAAGTAATGCTTTTCGCTCATGCAGAAGTTTGACATTGATTACCAATCTTAATCCTGTGCCTATTTCCATAGATCGCTGGGTTTTTGAGGGAGTGGATCAAAGCGCGTGTACCTTACAAGTACCAATAGCTTCTGTTTCAGCTTACAAAAATGCTCCCATATGGAAAGAATTTAATATTGTTGGTATTGAAGTTGGCATTGAAAGCATTGAGCCTATCATTGTCAATATCTATCCCAATCCTACGAGAGGAGAGTTGAAGATTGAAAGTGGAAAATTGGAGATAAAGGATGTTGTTATTTTTGATGTTTTCGGAAAAATTCAGAGAATAGGAAACTTGAAAACGGAAAACTCAATTGACATTTCACATCTTTCGGCAGGAATTTACTTTGTAAAAATCTGCACGGAGGTAGGAGAAGTGGTAAGAAAGGTGTTGAAAGAGTAGTGGCGGTCGCTTTTCCTGTGGGCAAGGTCGTGTTCCCAACGCAAATCCGATGCAAAACACCACCTTGCCCACCACACAGCAAAATAATGTCGGCAAATCCCCCACAAGCATTTTGTACAGAAAAAATTACAAAATGTCCACCTGATATTTACCTCCATTATTTTGCTTCGGGCTCACGCACTCACTCCTGAAAAAGACTCGGAACTTGTTTGGAAATATTGGTAACTTTGGAAAGTTTTTTATTATGGAAAATGTTGTATTTTTGCCGCTGTAATACAAAAATAAAAGAGATGGAAAGAATTGTAAATCTTCAAATAGAAAAATTGCCGGAAGGTGTTTATTTGGCAACCTCAGACAATCTACAGGGGCTTGTTGTTCAGGGAAACAGTATTACAGAAACTGTTGAAATTGCGAGAGATGTTGCAAAAAAACTCATTGAAGCACAAGAACAGCAGATTATAAATTTAGCAATGCTCAGTAATTCTTTTAACTATCCATTAGTAGTTTCAGTGTAGTTATGGGACGATTATCAGGTATTGATATTGATGATTTTCTAAAGCAACAATAATGATGGTAAAAGCGAGGCGGCATATAACAAACAGCTAGGACAATTTCAATTTTCCCACTTGCCCTTCAATTACCCCATCCTCAATCTTCTCAAAAAGATACTCCGCTGCATTAATCTTATGCCCGGCTTTCAGTAAGTCAATCTTACCGCCTTCATCCCAAGCATGCACATCAATATTCAATATTTTCTGAAGCTTTTCTGAAGTAAACGGCAAAAACGGCTCGCCTAACACCGAGAGGCACGCGCAAATTTGCAACGATAAATGTAAAATCGTTTTTACCCGTTCAGGGTCAGTCTTTACCACCTTCCAAGGCTCTGTATCAGTTAAATACTTATTTCCCAAACGTGCCAAATTCATGAACTCGGCTAATGCTTCGCGGAAACGGTATTTTTCAATAGAAGCGCCGATGGTGTGGGGAAACTCTGCAATCTTGCCAATCAGCTCTTTTTCTTCTGCGGTGTATTCGCCGGCTGCCGGCACAATGCCTTCGTAATATTTGTGAATTAAAACGACCGTTCTGTTCACAAAATTTCCAAAAATAGCTAAAAGTTCATTGTTGTTTTTCGCCTGAAAGTCTGCCCAGGTAAAATCAGAGTCTTTGGTTTCCGGCGCAATGGTAGTTAGCGTATAACGCAACACATCCTGCTTATCTTTAAAATCTTCCAAATATTCGTGCAGCCACACTGCCCAGTTTCTGGAGGTAGAAATTTTGTCGTTTTCTAAGTTTAAAAACTCGTTTGCCGGCACGTTTTCAGGCACAATGAAAGAGCCTTCCGCTTTCAACATTACCGGAAAGATGATACAGTGGAATACAATGTTATCTTTTCCAATGAAATGCAACATCCGCGTTTCTTCATCCTTCCACCATTTTTCATAATTTTGACCGTTTTGCTCGCACCATTCTTTCGTAGCCGAAATGTAGCCGATGGGCGCATCAAACCACACATACAATACTTTACCTTCCGCATCTGCCAAGGGAACATTAACGCCCCAATTCAAATCGCGGGTTACGGCGCGGGGTTGTAAACCCTGTTCTATCCAAGATTTACATTGTCCGTAAACGTTCGTTTTCCAATCTTCCTTATGTCCTTCTAAAATCCACTTTTTCAGCCAGTTCTCGTATTGGTCTAACGGTAAATACCAATGATGCGTTTCTTTCATTACCGGCGTATTTCCGCTCAATGCAGATTTTGGGGCGATTAAGTCGGTGGCATTTAGCGAAGTACCACACGCTTCGCATTGGTCGCCGTACGCTTTTTCGTAATTGCAATGGGGGCACGTGCCGGTAATATATCTGTCGGCTAAAAATTCGCCAACTTCCTCATCATAATATTGTTCGGAACTTTTTTCGATTAATTTTCCATCATTATATAATTTGGTAAAAAAATCGGAAGCGGTTTTGTGGTGAATGGGTCTTGTCGTTCTGGAATACACATCAAACGAGATACCAAATTCTTCAAACGATTTTTTTATGATTTCATGATACCGATCTACAATGGCTTGTGGTGTAGTGTTTTCGTTTCGTGCTTTAATGGTAATGGGCACGCCGTGTTCGTCGGAGCCGCCCACCATCAAAACCTCTTCGCCTTTGGCGCGCAAATAGCGGCAATAAATATCTGCCGGAACGTAAACGCCGGCTAAATGCCCAATGTGAATGGGCCCATTAGCGTATGGAAGTGCTGTAGTAATTAAGTGTCTTTTTGTCATTTTTTTATGTTTTTTGCTAATAACTCAATTAAATAGATGGTAAAAAGTCCTAAAATGCAATAAAAAGCAGCTATGGCAAACTCTGTGTTCATTTGGGGCAAATTCCACTTAAAACCTGTGATCACTTCTTTTGGGGCGCCGCTTCTTACAAAGATTTCAACGATAGATTCTTTCCAGGGCCACAATGTTCCCAACGAGCCTAAGATAAAGCCGGTAAGAATGGCGGTAGTTGCATTGCGAAAGCGTTTTAACAACCACGACAAAAAATGCGAAAAAGGAATGATGCCCACAATAGCTCCCACAATAAACGGTATCAGTATGTCGAATCGCAAGTAGTTGATAGAATCTACCATAATAAGCCGGTAGTTGCCCATTAATATGAGGACAAATGCGCCGCTTGTTCCGGGTAAAATCTTGCAGCATATTGCAATAGCGCCGCAAAGCATCAGATAAAGGAAGTTTTCGTTTTCCACTGCCGGAGTGGCAATTGAAATGTAAGCGGCAGCAATTGCGCCAACTATAAAAAAAACAACATCTTGAATGCGCCATTTGATTGTTTTTCCAAGAAAGAAAACAGAAGCGAATACCAATCCGAAGAAATAAGCCCAGATGTAGATCGGATAATCGCGGAAAAGAATTTCAAACAGTTTGGCTAATGAAACGATGGCTACCACATTTCCAAATACTACATTCACAAGGAAAATCAGGTCGGTGTGCCGTGCAAATTCGCGAAATTTACCTTTCATCAACATCTTGAGCGCTGTGATGTCAAAGGATTTCAACGAGTTAATGATTCTTTCAAAAATACCCGTAATCATGGCGATGGTGCCTCCCGAAACGCCCGGAATTGCATTTACTGCGCCCATAGCGAGCGATTTTATAAATACGATTAATTGTCCTTTAGCCCATGTTTGTTTTTCCATAATCTTAAATCTTTAAATCAAAACTATCCATTCATAAATAACAAAAATTCCTCATTATTTTTAGTTTTTTCCATTTTATCCTTTATAAATTCCATCGCCTCAATAGTATTCATATCGGCGAGGTGGTTGCGCAGCACCCATACACGTTGCAGCGTTTCGGTGGGTTGCAGCAGGTCGTCTCGGCGCGTGCTTGAAGCCACAATATCCACAGCGGGGTAAATGCGCTTGTTGGAGAGGCGCCTGTCTAACTGCAACTCCATGTTGCCGGTGCCTTTAAACTCTTCAAAAATAACCTCATCCATACGCGAGCCTGTCTCTGTTAAAGCGGTAGAAATGATGGTAAGTGAGCCACCGTTTTCAATATTCCGGGCGGCGCCGAAGAAGCGTTTCGGTTTTTGCAGCGCGTTTGCTTCTACCCCACCCGACAGCACTTTGCCCGATGCCGGCGCCATCGTGTTGAAAGCGCGTGCCAAACGGGTAATCGAATCCAATAAAATACATACGTCGTGCCCGCACTCTACCATTCGCTTGGCTTTTTCCAAAATGATATTGGCAATTTTCACGTGCCGTTCCGCCGGCTCATCAAAAGTAGAAGAAACCACTTCGGCTTTCACGCTGCGTTGCATATCGGTAACCTCCTCAGGACGTTCATCAATCAATAAAATAATCAAATAAATTTCAGGATGATTGGCAGAAATGGCATTGGCTATCTCTTTCAGCAATACAGTCTTACCTGTTTTTGGTTGCGCTACGATCAATCCGCGCTGTCCTTTTCCGATGGGCGAAAACAGGTCAATTACGCGCGTGCAAATGTTGGATCCCGTGTGTCCGGTAAGCCTGATTTTTGAATCGGGAAACATCGGCGTTAAATAATCAAAAGGCACGCGGTCGCGAATCTCCTCAGGCAATTTTCCATTGATACGCTCCACTTTGGTAAGCGGGAAAAACTTCTCTCCATTTTTGGGCGGACGAATCATGCCTTGCACCGTGTCTCCATTTTTCAAGCCGAAAAATTTAATTTGCGACATAGACACATAAACATCGTCCGGCGAAGGAAGATAATTATAGTCGGAGGAGCGCAAAAAACCACACTGATCGTTGCTCATTTCCAGCACGCCTTCGGTCATTACACTGCCGTCAAATTCCGAATTGGCAACCAAGTTCCACCATTCATCTTGTTGAGATGTAGTTTCTTCTCTTTTTTGATAAACAGGGGCTCGAGTCTCTTCTACGATTACTTCAGGAACATCATCTAAGTGATACTCAATGGAGGAGGTCGCTTCGGTCTCTATTTCCTCATCTTCATCAACGATTTCATCAACCGGTTGGGTAATATCTTCTTCCGGCTCCTCTATCGGTTCCGGCTCATGGGATAGAAAGAAATCGTCATTCAACATCAAATCATTAATCAACGAAACGTCAATAATTTTTTCGATGGGTTTTTCAATGATTCTCTCAATAGGTTTTTCAGATATTTTTTCTTGAGAAATTTCCTCAGGAAAAGAAAACAAGGGTGGTTTCACCGGTTCTTGCGCTTTCTTTTTTCTGCCTCTTTTTTTCTTTGCCGACAAAACATCGCCGTTTGAAATTTTGGTTTCGTTTGAAGTCGCCATAGGCGTTTTTTCTACGTAAGTAATACGCCTGCGCTTACGTTTACCTTCTTCAGGATTTTCCATAAAAATAGATTAGTTTGGAACAAATGGGATTATGAAACTAAGTTGTAATTGCCTTGCGAGAGGTCTCGCCGTAGGCTTAAATTGTGCGGCAAAAATATACTTTTTTTTGGAACAAAATTTGCGGTATGAATTATTGTGTTATTTTGCGCAATAATTTTTGAAACACCCTCCAATCTCCTAATTCCTAATTCCTAATTCCTAATTCCTAATTCAATGAAATATACGCTCACTCTGTTTTTCAGCGCGCTCCTATTTTATGCCTGCGCCCAATCCGGTTATCAAATTAGAATAAAAACGGAAACTATAAAGGCTGATACGCTTTTTGTTAAATCGTATGATGTTAAAAGCAAGAAGTTTACTAATTTACATGCATTGAAATTTGAGCAAGATGTTATCATTAAAGATAAAACGCCTTTAACTCCGGGGATTTATATTATTGAAGCCGATTCTATTATACTTTCCGAGCTTTTGGTTTCGGACGATAAAAATCAAAAATTCACTGTTTCAATGCTCAAAGATGGGGTTAAAATTGAAGGAAGTAAAGAAAATATTGCCAATCAAGCGTATATAAAACAAATGATGGAGTTTACCCGCCGGGCAATGGCTTTGGATGATGAATTTAAGCTCATGCAACAAAAAAAAATGCCTAACTATATGATGCAACCTTTTGTAGATACACTTGCTAAAAATCTTGAAATAATTTATGCAGAAAGAGGAGCCTATCAGGAAAAAATGATTGCCGAAAATAAAGGATCTTTGTTGGCTTCTGTGATTCAAAGTTCGTTAGATGCGCCTCCTCCTCCGCAAGAATATTATCGCGATAGGGTAAAGTTGTTCTCCCATTTGGCAGGACATTTTTTTGATACTTTTCCTTGGCAGGACGAGCGTTTGTTGAATACCCCTGTCTTGTACAAAAAGTTTAAAGAATTTGCGCAACAAATTTTTCAATTAGAACCGGAATTTGCGATTCCTATTGTCATGAAGGTATTGAATGATAGTAAGATAAATAGAAATATGTATATTGCCTTATTCGATTATTTGGAACGCGAGTTTGGCAGTTATAAATCACCTTATCGTGATGAGTTGCTGTATATTGCCATGTTAAATGATATTTTAACGCTGCCCGATTTAGAAGAAACGCGCCAATTATTCTATGAATATGAATTGGCGCTCATCAGCAAGAACCATGCAGGAACACAGGCGATTGATTTTAATATTTTGCTTGCCAATGGAGACACCACGACTTTGTATGCGCTTGAGGCTGAGATTTTAATGCTTTATTTTCAACACCCGGATTGCCCTACTTGCGTAGAACTTCGCGAAAAAATGAAAAATATGGAAGCGCTGAATAATGCCATTGCTTCCGGAAAATTGAAAGTAGTAACGATCTATTTTGAAGACAATGAGAATTTATGGCGTAATTATCTTAAAACACGCGCTTTACCAAATTGGATGCACAGCTGGAACTACGATCAGCACATTACCGAAAAACGCCTCTACGATATTCGTACCATTCCGATGATTATCGTTTTAGATAAAGATAAAATAGTGATTAAGAAGGATTTACTTCCAAATGACGTGGAAGCATGGCTTAAAAAATTGCTGTAGCTCTTTCAAAAATTCCTGTAAGATAGGCGATCAACATGCCATAATTAGTAATGGGGATTCCGGCATCCACAGCAGGCTTTAAACGATTGAGTATCTGCTTCTTGGTAATCATACATCCGCCGCATTGTACGACTAAGGCGTATTTTTCAATATTTTCAACAGGAGATAATCCGGAAATGAAATCAAAATGCAGGTTTTTTTTTGTGTATTTGGTGAGCCATTTTGGAATCTTCACTCTCCCAATATCTTCGCAAGAGCTGAGGTGGGTGCACGATTCCAAAACGAGCACGGAATCTCCGTCTTTTAAATTTTCAATTTGCGGAGTTCCTTTTAAATAGTTCTCATAATCCCCTTTAAACCTTGCCAATAAAATACTAAAACTTGTTAACGGAATATGCGCCGGAACAATCGGCGCAACTGCCTTAAACACCTGACTGTCCGTAATTACCAAGTTCGGCTCTCTCTGTGTTCTCTGTGCCCTCTGCGTCTCTGTGCTGAAAAAACCTCTTACCCTATCCTCCTTCAAAACAACAGCAATCGCATTTTGATCTAAAATCCCCCGAATCGTCTGCACCTGCGGCAAAATCAACCTCCCCTCCGGCGCCTCACTATCAACAGGCGTAATCAACAATACCGTATCATCCTCTTTCACAATTCCTTCCAATAACGAATGCGTATGATAAGCCGAAACAGGAATCTTCTCTTTTATCGCTTCTACTAATAATGAAATCCCCTTCCCTGTTTTAGCACTCACCGAAATTACCGCTTCATTTTCAATAGTAACATTTTCAACATCAATAATATCAGATTTATTATTAAGGATGATAAAAGGAGTTTCCAACGCCCGCAGTTTGGCAATTAAATTTTCTTCAATCTCATCGAAATGATAATTGGTAAGCACAAGAACTGCCAGATCAATATGTTTCAGTACGTTTTCTGTTTTTTCCACTCGTTTTTTGCCTAACTCGCCAACGTCGTCAAGTCCGGCAGTATCAATGAGCACTACAGGCCCGATGCCGAAAATTTCCATAGATTTTTTCACGGGATCGGTGGTAGTGCCGGCAACATCGGAAACGATGGCGGTTTCCTGACCGGTAAGCGCATTAATGAGTGCGCTTTTACCGTTGTTGCGCCGCCCGAAAATACCGATGTGAGGTTGGGAATGGTAGTTTTTCATCTTATCTATTGCATATTGTTTTATAATCGCAAAATTCGCAATTTTTTGTGTCATGAGTTTGAGAAAATGCAATTTTTTCATCTAAAATTGCAGAAAAAAGCAACTTTAAATGATGTTCAAACTCTTGTAATAATTCAGGAGTCAAAATTTTCTCCTTATCTATTTCAGCATAATGAATATACTGACTGCTTTGTTTGTATAATTCTTGAAACGCAACAATACCACATTGAATTTCAGCAGTTTGAACTAACGTAGAATGCGTATTATTTTGATACAGGTATGTATAACTTAACAACTGAAAAAGTTGAGGATGATCGGAAGTGCTGAAAATGGTATCGAACTTTTCTGCCTTGCATTGCAATTTTGTTGCTTCTACTTTTCCGGTTTTATAATCTAAAATGGTTACCTTATTATCGCGCATTTCTATCCGATCCGCCTTCCCTGAAAAACATAGTTTGGATTCTCCTACAGATACTTCAGTTATCAAAGAAGTTTCTGTGCCTATAATTTGATAGATAGAAACTTTCCATTCTTCTTGAATAACTTTTATGTAGTCTAAAATGCTTTTTTTTACGATTTGATGTGCTAAAAACAGTTTTCCTTGAAAAATATCTTCATGCGCAAGCTCCGGTTGGTTTTTAAATGCACGGAATAACACTTCATCAATGTTTTTTGCATATTCTGATAAAATAGTAGCAAACTGTGCACTTTTTTGCTGTAATTGTGTAAAAATCTCCTCCAAAACGGCATGAATTATCGTTCCGATAATCGCACTCTCATTACTTTCATCAAAAAGTTCAGGCGTAGTTATCTTTTCAATATGTTTCCAATAAAATTGCAATGGACATTGAATGTAAGTATTTAATGAGGTTGGAGAGTATTTAAAACCAGTAAGTTTTTCTATAACAGAAGCCGTTTTGGGTATATTAATTTCTGTGTCTTTTTCCGGAAATGAAAATGGAATTTGGTATTGATGATGAGAAATGTGTATATTTTCTTGCAAATGTTGTTTTTTTATTTCAAATTCCAATTGTTCCGTAAACCTGCTTCTTTCCGCCAATGCGTTGGTTGAGTCATTGTCATAAATAAGAAAAATGCTTTCAGCGCGTTGCAACAGCCTGAAAAAATGGTATCCGAAAATGGCATCTTTGCGCTGGTGCGTGGAAAGCCCGAAGTGCCTTTTGATGTCGTACAATAACAGCGAAGGAGTATCTTTTCCTTTTGGCAAAACACCTTCATTCAGCGATAGAACTATTACATTTTTGAAATCGAGCATACGTGTTTCCAACAGTCCCATAATTTGCAATCCTTTGTGGGCGTTTCCGGTAAAAGGGATAGTGGCAGTGTTTATTTTTTCTTGAAGAAAATATTCTACTACAGCAAAATCCAGCTCTGTTGCAGTGGCAAAAAACTTTTCTAAAAATGCAGAAACTTCCTCAATTAAGGGAGTTATGAGTAGATAAGAGTTTCCGTTTTCCGGGCAGATACTTTGGTTTGCAGGAGATTGAAATTTGCTTTTAATGAACTGCAAAAACTCAAACCCTTGTGTTTTCAGATCATACACCGGTTTTTGCAGCCGGTTGTTTTGTTTTTCCGTATCAATATATTGTTGTAATTGTTGGGCGGCGAAGGTGGCGCGAAGCGGGTAGCCCATGGTAATGTTCGCATTTTCAGCATTGTAGGCGTGTACGAAAGGCAAGAGCATCGTTTCATCGGCAAATACCAATACCGTATCATTCAAATTGCCTTGTTTCTGCTCAATCGTATTCAATATTTCGATAGCCTGATAGATTTGCGCGGTGCGTTTCGGAGCGCCGATGCAGGAGATTTGCTTGGAAATGTTTTTGTAATCGTTTGATTTGGGGATTTCCGGGATTCTTAGTTTTTGTCTGATTTCCTCAATGAAAATGCCGTATTTATTGTCGTAAAAGTGGTCTATATCGAAATAGATTTCAGCGTTTTTGTGGATGTGGAAATAGTGCAGTATTTCTGATTCGGCAGGGGTTACGGCGTTGAAGCCGGCGAAGATGTAGCGGGTGGAAGTGTTTTTAGTGGTTAGTGGCAAGTGGTTAGTGGTTAGTGTTGGGTGATTGAAAATATTTGCCGCATCTTTATAAATCATCCCTTCATACCCCAAATTTTCAGCACGTAAAGAGGAGGTAAAATTTAGATATAAATCAGCAAGTTGGTTATAAAAATGCAAGTATTTACGTTGCATCTCGGTAAGATGTTCTTTCCCGAATGATGTTTCTAATGTTTTTATTTCCGACAAATTTGAGAAAACAGCACCCGCATCCGCCAAATGGAGGTCAATTTCATTCATATCATTCAAAAAAAGTGGCGCCCATGCTAAAAAAGCGGTAAAATCATCACTTTTTTCCGGATTTTTTTTCTTGTAAATTTCAAACAGCCGAACTAACAATTCATCGTTATCAATCTTTTTTAAGGAAGACAAACTCTCAATAAATTCATTGACTGACAGTATATTTGGAGCAAAAACGGGTTGCGTAAAATGCAACGCCAACCCCCGAAGTAAACTGCGTTTTGCCCGTTTATTAGGAACTACCACTACAGTATTTTCTAGCGGTATTTCGCTGTTTTTAGCAATTTTTTCGGCAAGTTGTACAAGAAAAGAAGGCATAACTATTCTATTAAATTTTGTCCCGTCATTTCTTTGGGTTGCTCCAATCCCATAATATGTAAAATGCTGGGAGCTACATCGGCTAATCTTCCATCTTTCACATGAGCGTTAGCATTTTCGGAAATATAAATAAACGGAACCGGATTCAGGGAATGCGCCGTATTCGGACTTCCATCGTCATTCAGCGCATAATCGGCGTTTCCGTGGTCAGCGATGATAATGGTTTCGTAACCATTGGCTTTGGCTGTTTCAACCGTATCATGCAGGCAGGCATCAACGGCCTTGACCGCTTTTTCAATTGCTTCGTAAACACCGGTATGTCCTACCATATCGCCGTTGGCAAAGTTCACAACAATAAAATCGAACCGCTGTGTTTGAATGGTTTTCACTAATTGGTCTTTCACCTCAAAAGCCGACATTTCGGGTTTCAAATCGTAGGTTGCCACTTTGGGAGAATCAACCAAAATCCGCTCTTCACCATTGAAAGGTGCCTCGCGTCCGCCGTTGAAAAAGAACGTAACATGTGCGTATTTTTCCGTTTCGGCAATGTGCAGTTGGCGCAAGCCCAAGGTAGCCAGGTATTCGCCCAGGGTGTTGTTTACATTGTCTTTATCAAATAATATATGTACATGCTGGAAAGTCGGGTCGTACGGCGTCATGGTATAATATTGCAGGTTGGGAATGGTTTGCATTCCCATTTCCGGCATATCTTTTTGCGACAGCACGATGGTTAGTTCCTTCGCACGGTCGTTCCGAAAATTGAAGAAAATGATCACATCGCCTTCTTCAATTACGGCAACCGGATTTCCTGCTTTTGTGCAAACGATAGGCTCTATAAACTCATCTGTTACACCGTTTTGGTACGATTGCTCCACCGTGGCAACCGGATTTTCGGCAGGCGTTCCGATACCATTAACCAATAAATCGTAGGCTACTTTCACTCGCTCCCAGCGCTTATCACGATCCATGGCATAATACCTTCCGATTACAGAAGCAATTTGTCCGGTCGATTGTTTCAAATGCTCTTCCAACTCACGAATGAAACCGGCGCCGCTTTTCGGGTCAGTGTCTCGTCCATCCATGAAACAGTGTATAAAGGTTTTATCAATTCCATAGAGTTTGCTTATGTTGGTCAATTTGAACAAATGTTCTATCGAACTGTGTACTCCGCCGTTGGAAACCAATCCCATGATATGGATTTTTTTATCATGGGCCTTCGCATACGAATAAGCGTTGATTATTTCCGGATTTTCGAGGATGGAATTATCGCGCACCGCCATATTTATTTTTACCAAATCCTGATAAACTACACGACCGGCTCCGATATTCAAATGTCCTACTTCGGAATTGCCCATTTGCCCGTTGGGCAAACCCACGTCTTCGCCCGAAGCCTGTAATTGCGAATGAGGGTAAGTATTTAGTAGATAGTTCCAATAAGGAGGTTTAGTTTGGTAGATTACATCTCTTTTAGTTTGGTCTCCGAGTCCCCAACCATCGAGGATAATCAACAATGTTTTTTGCTTTGTCATGAATAGTTATCTTTTTGTTGAGGGCAAAAATACACAAAAATTACGCACTAATTACCGCTTCACCACCTTTTTTAGTTACTTCATAATAACCATTAGAAGAATATTTATGTTCTAAAAAAAAGGCGTAAGAATGATTTGCATCTACTTTTGTTTCAATAATACCATCGCCCCAGTTAACTGTAAAAGTCTTATCTTTTGTAGCTCGCATTTGTATTGATTTTCTAGAAGTTTCTGCATACCAATTAAATACTATTTTGTCTTTTGCTGAGAGTTCTATCATTGTTAATGCAAATATGATGATTAACGTGAGGGTGGTTTTTAAAGAGTTGGGTTTCTTTTTGGTAATATTTGATGTTAATAGTGATATAGCTTTTTCATAACGTTGATAATTCATTCGGCGAAATCCTTTTGATGTTATTTCCTTCGGCGTATTGCAACACTCCACCCCCATGGCGCAGTTATATTTGCTCTCAACTCAATGTATTCTCGCACAAAATATCCTAATTCTTCAGCAAAAGAAGCGCTAGGTAAACCTCTAATATTTTTTACTTGGTCATTATAGCTGATTTCTAAAATTTGATAAGGAGATTCTTTATCAACCTCCATATCTTCTTCCGGACAATTACTGAGGTCGCAACTGGACAATATTTTTATCAAATGTTCATATTCTACCTTAGATGGAGGCGCAGTGTACATTGCACCTTCATTAAAAGATTGATCTTGAATGACTACTCGTGAATTTTTCGCCGAATCAATATACAAAATGAATCTTAATCTATCTTTAGGATTATCGAAATTATAGAACGAGGTTTCGTAATAGATGCTCACAAACTTATAGGTGAGCATACTATTTGTAAAAACATATTGGTGTTGCTCGTTAGCTTCACTCAACTTAAAATAATCTGTTTTTTCGGGAGCTAAAATAAGGGTGTCGTTTGTAAAGCGCACAATATTATATTTCTGTTTAAACTCCACTCCATATTGTGTTTCTGAAAGAATGATATAATTGTTTTTCACATATTTGATTACCTTAAATTCTTGAAATTCCATTCCTTTTTGCAGGGAAGCAGTTTTCTTTGAAATATTCAAATGCTCTTTATTTTCTCCTACCCAGGTTATCTTATTTATTTTAGGTTGTGAATAGGTGAGAAAAGGAAAAAGGATTAAGGAAGAAAGGAGCAAAATGCGGTTCATTTTATTTATTTTAGTTATTGTTTTTTTGTTTCAAATTTATTGGCCAAAAAAACACCATTTTTTCTCGTCTAATGTTAGAGTTCATTTTATAAATGGGCTCTAAATCAATAAAGTTACTCACATCAATACGACTTCTGTCTTTGAGTGTTATTTCTGTAAATCCAATGCAGAATCTATTAGGCAGCGCTTTTGTACATACATCTATATCTTCTAAATGAAAATGCCTTTGTGTAATATTGATATATGTTATATTGCCATTCGCGTCAATTTCAATAATGGTATCTTTATCATATAAATAATCATTAATAGTATTAAACAAAAACCCCCCAAAAAGTGATATTGGCACTAAAAAAAATAAATCTTTAACTTGAGGGCCATTATTAAATACCATGTATAAGTATGTTATTAGAAAAACAATTATAGGAATAAAGCTGAACGTAAAGTAACTAATAAACCAGAATTTGCTAATTTTTAATATTTTCATAGCTGTTGTTTTAATCAGGATACAGATCTAACCAAAATTCATTACTTTGCAAATATTTCTCAAATTCTGTCAGCCAATTTGTAAACCATAGTGCTCCTCTTTCGAAATTGTCAGCCGTAAAAGATATAAAACCTCCATAAAAAGGGATAAAACTTACTGCTGACTTTGCAAATTTATAACTGTGTTCAAGAGAAGGTTTATTCACTAAATCTGCCCAAGAATTATAAGCTGATGCTGCATTATTAGGAATTGAAACAAATGGCACATATTTGCTTCCTGGCTTTGAAGACTCTTTCCACCAATCCAACACAGTAGTTCCGTAGCCAAAATATTTTAATACATTATCATTAACCGGTATTTTTGGAATATTAAGGTTCCCCATATCCTTGAGGTTATCAATTCCTCTGGATATAGACGGTGAGCAAACCGTGGTGTTATAGGTATAGTCGGTTACCACGTCGTTGCCGAATTCGCAACGGGTGGGGAGGTTATATATATTAAAAAAGGAATGGTGCTCCAAATTCATATTATCTTATTCGGATAAGAGAGTGTAAAAGTATATTTTTTTGAATGATTTCAAAAAAATTATGAGTACATTTTAAAACTGCGGGATTTTTGGGGATACTTACACTGTTACTACTTTTACTTTTTCTTACTACTCTTTTATTGCTACTTTTTTTTTATTGCTACAATTATTTATTAATTGATATGCAGTATATTATATTCTTAAAACAAGGTTTTTCCTTAAATTTTTATTGCTACTTTTTTTTTATTGCTACAATTAGGAGTTTTCTTCTCTCAATTTCCAGACAGGGTATTTTGGAGTTTGAGATATGTTTTTTATTATAAAGTCTTTAGATGACATTTTTACAAGGATATTTGATATTTTCTTTTGCTTTTTATCCATTGGCATGCCAAAAGGCAAGGTCGGCATTATTAGTGTTTCAATATCTTCTCTTGTAGCAGAGCCTTTTTCTTTTATATAGTTCAATATCACTTTTTTATATTCGCTATATGGGATATTTTCAGGTCTATCTTCGGTAATTATCTGAATATTAGGAAGCCATCCTGCTATTAGTTTCAAGTCTCGTAAACGATTGGCTTCCGGTTCCGTAATTGTTTTTTTCTTCTGCACCTTATCTAATGCTATCACATCTTCCAAGTTTAAATCGGTGCGGGTTTTCAATAGGTGGGCGTAATTATCGTTGATAATTTCACCAAGAATAGTAAC
>WQWP01000009.1 GCA_009787485.1 Lentimicrobiaceae bacterium
AGACCTCTCTACTGGATAAAACGCCTATAAATCAACTGCTTAATAAATCTGGCTACCAAAATGTCAAAGAACGTGATTGTATGTTATTGTTATTCAATTAGATTAAACGCGACACTACTGATTTTTGAATTTTAATTTTTATATAAACTACCCCGTCTCGCTTCGCGAGACACCCCTTCAAAATTTGAAGGGGATATTCTGTTCTTCCATCTTCTATGACTCCAAAGCCAGTATTGTGGGGCTTTTTTTATCGTTTTTTCTAATAATTGTACATATTTTTCAATGATTTCCCCGGAGGCAGTTTCTTTCGGGTTTTCTGCAATTAATTGTAATTCAATTTTATAAAACCCGGGTTTGAGTTTTATGACTTCGTAGTAAACGACCGGTAAATCGTACTTTTTGGCAAAATATTCTGTGCCGTAAATCATGCAGGATTCTTGGTTTAGAAACGTGGTCATGTAACTCTTTTTAAGGTCGTTCGGAGATTGATCACTCAGCATCATATAGGCGCAAAGTTTGTTTTGTTGGCTGTTCTGCTCAAAGCTATCTCTCACAGCATCAGCAAAAACAACTTCAGTGCCGAAACGGGTTCTTCTTTTATTGATCCATTGTTCAAAAACCTTGCTGGTGTTGGCTTTTCCTACGCCAATACCGTGATGCAGAAACATGTCGTTCAAGCGCAGCACCATCCACTCCCAATTGTTGTAATGGCTCGACATTAAGATTACACTTTTTCCCTGGCGGTAAAATTGATTTACAACTTCAGGATTTACGCATGTATATCGTTTGGCTATGTTTTTTTTGGAGACAGAAAGCATTTTTACCATTTCCGCACCAAGATCGGATAAGTGTTTTTGATACAATTTGTAAAGCGCCTGAATCTCTTTTTGAGATTTTTCCGGAAAAGAAAGTTTTAAATTTTCTAACGTAACAGATTTACGATATTTAATGATAAAAGTAGTAAATAAATAAAACGGGTAAAATAATACATACAGCACTGTCATAGGCAAATAAGAAATAAGCAGGAGCAAGAAAAGTGCAAAACGTAATCCCATTATGGCTCATTATTTAAAGAATCTTTTAAAGCGGCAACGCGTTGTTCAACGATTTCATCCACTTTGCCCATGATTTTTTCCGCATGTTTTTTGTGCGAAAAATAATATCTAACATTTTGCACCAGCGTTTCCTTCGTAATGCCGCGTGTTGCAAAAAGCGAGTCGTATTTTACTGAGGCATAATTTTTCGTATCATATCTCCATTGCTGCACATAGATTTCGCCCTCCAAAAAATAGCAATCGGCAATTAAAGTTGCTACCGAATCTATGGGAAGTAGCGGCGCAGGCTTGTTTTTTGTGAAACTACCACAGGCGCAAAAGCCCACTAAAAGCAAGAAAATCAACTTTAAAAAACTGATTTTGTTCATGGCACAAAAATAGGAAAAATAGATGATTTCTTCGACATTAAAAAATGTTATTTATTTTCGCGTCGAATTTTGAAAATTAAACGCATGGTCATTATGAATTATAAAGTTTTTCTACTGCTTGCTTTTTTATTGGCGCACCATTTCAACGCTATTTCACAAAATAAAATGATAGAAGAAAAAGTGTTGGCATTGACTACAATAGAGGCCCCATCTTTTACCATTCATTTTGAATACAATCAATTCGGATGGGTAACCTCCGAAACTCAAATAACAAGAGAAGATAGTTATTTGAGCTATAAATTTGAATATGAATATGATGAGTTCGGTAACATCACCTTGCTTAAGAAATATGACAGAAACTCCGGAGTTTGGAATTTCATACATTACGAAGAAAGTGAATATAATGATAATAATCAAATGGTTACAAAAAAAATCTATACCGACTATGGTGCAGGATTCAAGTGGGTAGAGCAACAACTTTTCACTTATCAAGATATATTTTTAGAAACCGCTATTTATCAAAACGTTAATTCAACCGGAAATGTTTTTAATAATACGAAACGCTTATATTCCTATAATAAAGAATTGCAACTTTTTCTCATTAAAGAATATGCCTGGATAAGCATAAACAACGATTGGATGCACATTGAAACCTTTGATTTTGAATATGATGACGTCAATAATATGTTGAATTATTCCAATGAATATTTAACAGGAGACGATTTTGTTAAACATTGGCGTTATGTTTTTACTTACAATGATGCTCATGAGGCCATTGAACGTTCCTTTTATTACGGTGCTTTTTCAGAGTGGAACACAAGACCTTCAAATAAATACTTTTATCATTTTGAAACCACTGAAGAAGATGAAACTATTTTGTTCCCCAATATTTATAAATTTGATGTGCTGAATTTCAATTGGTTTCAACCCGGAAAAAAGTTAATTCAGGCTGATTATTGGGTTGCCGATTGCAGCAACGTGCTCCATTTTGTAGAAACGGCGAATTATTTTTATAGACTTTTGACTATAGGAGTTGAGGTTAAAGATTATGATAAGGAGGGGGTGTTGGTTTTTCCGAATCCAATGCGGGATGAATTACGAATTAGGAATTACGAATTAGGAACCGCAGCCCCGTTAGGGGCAAGCTCAGCGAAGCTAATTACGAATATTGAAATTTTTGATATTCACGGCAGAAATGTAGGGGCGAACCTGCGTGTTCGCCCAAATACAGAAATAGAGTATAAAATTGATATTTCCCATTTGCCAACAGGAATCTATTTCATAAAAATAACCACCAAAACCAACACCCAAACCCAAAAAATAATCAAACTTTAAATTGAATATTGAATAAATATTGAACTTTAAATCTTAAATTTTTAAATCTTTAAATCATGAAATCATGAAAACCTCCCACCTCCTCTTCCTCCCCCTCATTCTATTCTTTTCCTGCCAAACGGAGATAGAGGTAAAAATTCCCGACTATTACAACAAACTCGTAGTAGAAGGCTATATTGAAAATGGCCAATATCCCATCGTTTCGTTATCGAGGAGTATTCCTTATTTTTCTACTATGACAATGAATTATTTGCGTGATTCTGTGATTATTACAGATGCTAAAGTTACAATTACCTCAAGTAAAGGAGAAACGCAGGAACTTATTTTCATGCCCTTTCTTCAAGCGCCTTTGTTTTTCGGCTATACGACCTGGGCGATGAAAGGAGAGCTAAACACCTCATACACACTTACGGTTGAATGGAACAACAAAACTTACACTTCAACAACCTCCATATTAAACACTTTCGACTTGGATAGTGTGGGTTTTGTGCCCACCTTTGGCAAAACAGCCATTGATTCGGTTGCCAATTTGCGTATTTGGATGACCGATGACGGTCAACCCGATAATTATTACCAATTTAAAGTAAAAATCCACAACGAAGATTTTCAGGATCGTTTGTGGATTACCACTATTCCCGCAGCCTTTGACAATTCGCCTTTTAAAGGAACCTCTTTTAATTATGAGATTATGCGAGGCGCACCTTCTACTATTTTTATGCCTGAAATGACCGAACGGGAGATGCGTCGTTACATGCGAATGAACTACAGAACAGGCGATACGGTGTATTTAAAATATGCGCGGTTGGATTACGGCGGTTTTCGCTTTTGGCTCAGCGCCAATGGGGAGCTTACTTTCGGGCAAAACCCGTTCATGTCGCCCACGCCTATCGTTTCCAATATTCAAAGCAGTACGGGCGAAAGATGTTTGGGTGTTTGGTGCGGTGCAGCAGCACAGGAATGGGTAGGGGTGTTAGATACCGCTACTGCCAAATCCTCCGGCGCCACGTTCCGTTTCAGATAGTTGCGCTACCTGATTCCAGGTAATTTTTTCATATTTGGCAATGATCATTTGTGCAATGCGATCGCCGTTTTGTACGGTAAACGGCTCGTTAGAAAGATTAATGAGAATCACTTTTACTTCGCCGCGGTAGTCGGCATCAATAGTTCCGGGAGAGTTTAAAACGGTAATGCCGTTTTTTATCGCCAACCCGCTTCTGGGGCGCACTTGGGCTTCGTAGCCTTCGGGCACCTCAATAAACAAGCCGGTGGGAATGAGCGCACGCTCCAGAGGCTGCAAGATTACGGATTCTGCTAAAAAGGCACGCAAATCCATGCCTGCCGAGTGCTCGGTGCTGTAAAACGGCAAGGGGTTATTCGATAGGTTTACAATATTGCATGGGGTCATATTCATAATAAAAATATTTTCGGCGAAAGTAAAAAATATTATTAAAATCTGTGCTTTTTGTGAACTCTGTGTCTCTATGTTGACTTTACAATAAAAAAAATATTATACCTTTGCCGCCTAATCCAATATATGAAACTATCTAACTACCAACAAACAAGCAGAAAAGTTACCCAAAACAGCAAAAAACAAAAAGTAGCTTCAAAAAAGGCAAAAAGTGCCTCAAAAAAGGGCAAAAATAGCAATGGCGTTTCTTTTTGGAAATTTTTGAAAAGTAAACGCATGGTGCAAGTATATGGCATTTTGTTGATGGCTTTCGCTGTGCTGCTCTGCATCTCTATGTTCTCCTCCTATTTCCATTTTCGCTCCGACGCATCGCATGTGGGAGCGGAAACCGTACCTGATAATGCAGCCGGAACAGTGGGCGCACACTTAGCTTACTATTTCATTTACTGGACTTTCGGGTTTTTCTCCATCGGCTTCGTACTGCTGTTTTTTATCTACGGTTTTAAATTAACCTTCGAGCGCGCCATCCTTCCTCCGTTTTTAACCACCCTCACTACGCTCATTACCATGGCTTGGCTCTCCACCGTGTTCGGATGTTTTTTAGCTGATTCCGATTACAATTTCGTATCCGGAGCATTCGGCAACGAAACCTCCAAAATCCTCATCGAACACACCCACAACTGGGGCGCCGGACTGATTCTTTTCGCACTGTTCATCATAATTTTAATACTTTTTTATAACATCTCTCCCAAAAAAATGATCGAAGTAATTGCAGGAGACGAAGAAGCGCGGGAAAAGAGGAGGCTGAGGGCGGAGGAAAGGAGAAAGGAGAAAGGAGAAAGGAGAAAGGAGAAAGGAGAAAGGAGAAAAGGAAAAAAGGAGAAAGAGGAAGGGAGAAAATTCCTTCTCCTCTCTGAGGAGAAGGTGGCAGACGGCGGCGAGCCGCCGGATGACGGAAGAGGTGCCAAGCTCCCCGAATTATACATCGAAGACATCAACAGCCTGCGCAACGAATACGAAACGAAAGCCGAATTCAAAATCGTTTCAGACCCCATCGAAGAATTAGAAGACCTCGATAAATCAGAACAAATTGAATTGACGACTAACGATGAAACAGCAAACGAAATATCCCCTTCAAATTTTGAAGGGGTGTCCGGCGAAGCCGGACGGGGTAGTTTACATAACACACCGGAACCCGACTTCCCCTTAGAAGACTACGACCCCCGCTTAGACCTCTCCCTCTACAAATTCCCCAATCTCGATCTACTTAATAACTACGAAATCAAAGAGATAGACAAAGAAGCGCTGATGGCCGAGCTGCAAGAAAATGCAGACAAAATTCAAACTACGCTCAAGCATTTCGACATCTCTATCAAGGAGATTTCGGTAACAAGAGGACCTACAGTTACCTTGTACGAAATTGTGCCTGCCGATGGTATCCGCATCTCGAAAATTAAAAACTTGGAAGATGATATTGCGCTAAACTTGGCAGCGCAGGGCATTCGTATCATCGCACCTATTCCGGGAAAAGGAACGATTGGGATTGAAGTGCCTAACAAAAACGCGCAGTTAGTCTCCATGAGAGAGATTATTGATTCGGATAAGTTTCAAAATAATGAGTTTGATTTACCTATTGGACTGGGGAAAACAATTAGCAATAAGCCGTTTGTAGTGGATTTAGCCAAGATGCCGCACCTCCTCATGGCGGGCGCCACCGGACAAGGTAAATCGGTAGGACTAAACGCCATCTTAACTTCTTTACTCTATAAAAAACATCCTTCAGAACTCAAATTTGTCTTGATTGATCCTAAAAGAGTGGAACTTACCCTCTATTCTGTGATTGAGAATCATTATCTGGCAAAGCTTCCCGATGCAGACAATCCGATTGTTACCGAAACCAAAAAAATAGTACAAACGCTTAATTCTCTTTGCGTTGAGATGGATACACGTTTGGGGTTGCTCAATTTGGCGAAAGTGAGAGGCATCAAAGAATATAATCAGAAATTTTGCGCAAGAAAACTGTCGCCGGCATTAGGGCACCGCTATCTGCCTTATATCGTTTTGATTATTGATGAGTTTGCCGATTTAATTATGACCGCCGGAAAGGATGTGGAGATGCCCATTGCACGTTTGGCGCAGTTAGCCCGCGCCATCGGTATTCACTTGATTATCGCTACGCAACGACCTTCGGTAAACATCATTACCGGCTCCATTAAAGCTAACTTTCCTGCGCGTTTGGCTTTCCGTGTGGTACAAAAAGTGGACTCTCGTACCATCTTAGATGCCAACGGCGCCGACCGGCTCATCGGCAAAGGCGACATGCTGCTCTCTACCGGCAGCGATTTAATTCGTTTGCAATGCGCTTTTGTGGATACCCCCGAAGTGGAAAAAATTGCCCTGCACATTGAAGAACAACAAGCATACCCCGAGCCGTTTTTGCTCCCCGAATATATCATGGCAGAAAAAGGGAAAGGCAGCAGTAGCGAAGACGATTTTATAGACACCGGCGAGATTGACCAAATGTTTATGGAAGCCGCCACCCTCATCGTGCAAACGCAAATGGGCTCCACTTCCTTAATTCAACGCAAAATGAAACTCGGCTACAACCGCGCCGGCAGGGTAATGGATCAATTGGAAGAGTTTGGCATTGTGGGGCCTTCTATGGGGAGTAAAGCGCGCGAGGTAAAGGTACGGACCAATGAGGAATTGATGCAGGTTTTTCAGAAGATGGGGTTATTTTAATTATTCATCCGTCAGCTGAAGCTGACGGCAAGGGGATTTTTAATTCTCAATTCGCTGTTTCACCACCTCAAATAATACAATTCCCGTAGCCACCGAAACATTCAACGAATCTATCGTGCCCACCATCGGGATTTTTATCGAATCGTTACATTCCCGCAAATAATCCCAAGCAATTCCCTCGTATTCATTGCCCATGATGATGGCAACGGGCTGGGTGAAATCTTTGTTGTAATACATGTTTTTCGCCTTTTCATATACGGCAACTAATTCTATTCCTGAATCTTTTAAGAAATTAATCACTTCTACTAAATTTGAATGTCGGCAAACCGGCACTTTTAGCAACGCTCCGCACGAGCTTTTTACGGCATCATCGTTCAGTTGGGCGCCGCCTTTCAAAGGCAACACAATGGCATCTACGCCGGCGCATTCTGCCGAGCGGGCAATGGCGCCGATATTACGCACATCGGTAATTTTATCCAAGATCAGAATAAACGGGTTGCGCCCCAATTCGAAAACAGTGGGCACAATATCGAAAATGCTCTGATACTCAATGGCAGACAAAAAGGCAATCACCCCTTGGTGATTGCCTCGTGTCATTTTGTTTAATTTTTCTACCGGAACGTATTGAAACGGGATTTTATGATGTCTTACTTTGATAAACAGGTCTTTGAACAGATCGCCTTGGAGACCTTTTTGGATGAAGACTTTGTCGATGGTTTTCTCGTTTGCAATGGCTTCGAGGATGGGGCGAAAACCGTAGATGGTGGTTTCTTGCATTTTACCTCCTCGCTTCCGGCATCAATATCGTTCGCACATGCTCATCATGCTTCATATATTGCGCCGATTTTTTAACATCTTCAATAGTAAGCGCATTTACACGATCTTTATATTCATCCAACGTGTTGATTTGCGTTCCCAGGTCGTAATAGTTTTTAATCCACGATATCCAGTTGGCGTTTTCTTTCATGCCCACTTCAAAAGAACGAATCATCTGTTCTTTAGCCTTATCCAAGTCAATTTGCGTAGGACCGTTTTCTATTACTTCGTCAATGGTGCGCCAAATTTCTGTGGTAATTTCTTCCACGCGCTCAGGATTGCAACCTAAAGAAATGGTCATATTTACCTTTTCAACAGGCACTTTGCTTGGAATTAATGAAAATCTTGTGCCATACGTTCCGCCCAACTTTTCGCGAATATTTTCAGTCATCTTAATGCGCATAATATTGTTGAGAGTGCTGTTCGCCAAATTATTCTCAGGGCTCCATTGATAAGGAAGTGAAGTATAGTGCCCTACCAACGTTTTGTCTGCCAATCCAAAATAAAGTGTTTCATCCACAACACCTTTAGCTAACGGCGATTCGCGGTTAATAATTTTCTCTTTTTTCCCAGCAGGAATACCGCCTATATATTTTTCAATCAGCGGAATTGAATTTTCAATATCAATATTACCCACAAAAATAAAAGTAAAGTCGGAAGCATTAGCAAAACGCTCACGATAAATTTTAAACATTTGATCCAGATTCAATACTTTAATAGTTTTTTCATCCAAGAAAGTCAGACGTTGGTTATTGGGATAGCAAGTTTTGGCAGTAAATTTACTGTATTGAAATTCAGGGTTGTTTTCATAATTTGCCGCTTGCTCTTTCCATTGCGCAATATTTCTGTCGAAAACCTCTTTATCTTTTCTCGGCGCTTCAAAAATCATATAGAGGTGTTGCAAGAACGTTTCTAAATCTTTTGGAGCCGTTGAGCCGTAAATACTTTCTTCATAATTGCCAATATAAGTACCGATTCGATAGTTCTTGCCCATCATAAATTTTGAATAATCAGCCGGCGAGTAATTTCCTATTCCGCTTTCGTTAAATACAGCGGTAGCATAATCTACGTTCGGCACGATTTGAGTTTCATACAACGATTCGCCCCCCGGACTGAAAGCAGAGAATCGGATTTCGTCGTTTTTAAAGTCTGTTTTTTTAAGAATTACGGTGGCGCCGTTGCTCAACTTCAATTCAAGATAATCTAATTTTTCGTTGGGCGTACGTTTGGTAACTTTTCCGGGTGTCGGATTTTTTGCAAGGAAGGGCAAGGTGTTTACATTATCAACGTAAGGCTTTGTATTCATGGTGTTAAACTTATTGAATAATGCCAGCACTTGTTTTTCGGTAGGCACTTTCAACTCTTTTTTCTCCGGCATGGTCATATCGCAGGCAATATTTTCATCGGTAATATAAGATTTTGCCATCTCGTTAACTTCCTCTAAAGTAATGTCGAAAAGATATTCTTTAATGATTTCAAAATTAATTTCAGATCCCACGACCGGCTCTTTATTTAAGAATCCCATTGCATAGCTGTAAGAGTGACTTACTGAATTTGTTTTATCGGCTTCTTTAGCAGCTTTTTCCGCATTGGCATAATATTCTGATTTAGCCCTGTCTAACTCTGTAGCCAAAAAGCCGTGTTGGTCAATCCGTTTTAATTCCGTAAGCACCAACTCTAAGGAGTTTAACAATTTACCTTCTTTCGAATCTCCCCAAACTTGAAAAGCCTCGTTCTTTTTCGACCAATAACCGCCATAATAGCCGTAGGCATAGTTAAAAGGATTGGTTTTCTTTTCCGACAATTCATCAAAGCGGGCGTTCATCATTTGGGAAATCAATCCGCGCACCAAATTTCTGCGATATTCGCCATACGTTTGCGTCTCTGTTTTAGGATGTTTAAATGCAATGGTAAATTCGGATCCGGTGGCTTCGGGATCCGTTAAAATGGCAATAATCGGCTCCTTATTTCCGGGAATTTCAAAATAGGGACGATCTAGTGGTGTAGTAGGTTTATCATTGATAGTAAAAAAGTCTTTTACCTTCTTTTCCATGTCTTTACCATCGAAATCACCCACGAGAATGATCGCCATGTTATCGGGGCGGTACCATCTTTTATAATAATCGCGAATGGCTTGGTAGGTAAAGTTTTCCAAACTTTCCAACGTTCCGATTACATTTCTTTCGGCATATTGCGAGCCTTTAAACAGGATCGGCAACATTTTTTCAAACATGCGTTCATCCGCGCTTTGGTACAAACGCCACTCTTCAATAATTACACCGCGCTCATTATCAATCTCATCTTCGGTTAATAACATGTTAAAAGCCCAGCCGTCCAAAATTTTCAAGCCCATGTTGAACAACTCTTCGTCGTCTGTGGGCAGATTTACAAAATACAGGGTAGCTTCAAAACCGGTGCTTGCATTCAGGTCGCGCCCAAAGATTACACCTTTCTTTTCAAGTTCATTCACTAAGGAATTTCCCGGAAATTGCTTAGTTCCGTTAAAGCCCATGTGCTCGGCAAAGTGCGCCAAACCTAATTGGTCATCGCGTTCAATCACCGAGCCGGCATCTACCGCCAGGAAGAAGATCGCGCGGTTTTCCGGTTTTTGGTTTTCGCGAATGTAGTAGGTTAATCCATTATCCAATGTACCTGTAACTATTTTAGGATCCATCGGAAGTGGATCTTTCAAATCGGGCTTTTGAGCGAAAGCCGTAAAAATCACCACGCTGAGGAGCAGGGTGCAGAGAAGTTTAAAATATTTTTGCATGACTATAAAAATTAGAGATGCACAAAGAAACATTAATTTTTGAATATTCCCATTCCTTTCTTCAACATCATGACCTCATTTGGTTTTTTGCTTTTTTGTATCTTCGCCGCCCCGAAACTTAACGCCTTTAAAGTTTCGGTATTATGGTAAAATTAGAGTATAATATTTGATATAATTATGAACGAAATTATTAGCAACGAAGTAAACTTCATCCCTCTTTTCTCTTTAGAAGATGAAGAAAAACTAAAAAAAGAACGTGTAAATGAGGTCATTCCCATTCTCCCTTTGATGAACACCGTGCTTTTTCCGGGGATGGTGATTCCGATTACGGTGGGAAGAAATAAATCCATAAAGTTAGCGCAGGAGCATTCGCGAAGCAATCTTCTTATCGGAGTGATTACCCATAAAGACAATGAGTTGGAAGAGCCGGCTCAAAAAGATTTATACGCTGTGGGTACTTTAGCGCGCATTCTCAAATTTATGACGATGCCCGACGGGAGCGTTACGATTATAGTGCAAGGCATTAAGCGTTTTGAATTGTTACATATCGTGGAAACAGAGCCTTATTACAAAGCTCGAGTAATTGAATACGTTACGAGAGAATTTACGCCCGATTTGAAAAACAACCGCGATTTTGGAGCGCTCATCGGATCTATTCGCGACACGGCGGTTTCTATGATTAGGATATCGCCCAATTTTCCCCGCGAAGCTACCTATATGCTTCAAAATATTGAAAGCCCTTCATTTTTAATGAGCTTCATCGCTTCCAATTTGTCGGTTTCCATAGATGAAAAACAATCTATTTTAGAGATTCGCGATATTGAGGAGCGCGGAAAAGTGGTACTCAAGTTCCTGAACAAAGATGTGCAAATGCTGGAACTGAAAAACCAGATTCAGAACAAATCGCGTGAAGAGGTGAGCAAACAATCGCGAGAGTATATGCTGCACCAGCAAATGAAAACAATTCAGGAAGAGCTGGGCGGCTCGCCGGCGGAAAAAGACACCAAACAGTTGGAAGAGCGCGCGAAAGATAAAAAATGGAACAACGATACCAAGGCGATTTTTGAACGCGAACTGAAGAAGTTGCAACGCACCAATCCCATGTCGCCCGACTATTCTATCACACTTAACTACTTAGAATTAATGGTGGACTTGCCCTGGAACGAGTTTGCCGATGATAACTTCAATTTGAAAAAAGCAGCTGAGGTTTTAGACAGAGACCATTTCGGTTTAGAAAAAGTGAAAGAGCGGATTCTCGAATATTTGGCGGTGCTGAAACTGAAAGGCGATATGAAGTCGCCGATTTTATGTTTGGCAGGCCCTCCGGGCGTGGGCAAAACTTCACTCGGAAAATCTATTGCCGAAGCGGTGGGCAGAAAATATATCCGCATCTCGCTGGGTGGCTTGCGCGATGAGTCGGAAATTCGCGGACATCGCAAAACGTACATTGGCGCCATGCCCGGACGGATTATCCAAAGTATGCGCAAAGCAGGACAAGCGAACCCCGTATTTGTATTAGATGAAATTGACAAAGTGCTTGGCATGAACGTACAAGGCGACCCCTCAGCCGCACTGTTAGAAGTGCTTGACCCGGAGCAAAACGCAACATTTTACGATAATTATTTAGAAACCTCCTTCGACTTATCGAAAGTACTTTTCATAGCTACGGCAAACCATTTGGGCAATATTCATCCGGCCCTGTTAGACAGAATGGAAGTGATTGATATTGCAGGTTATCTGATAGAAGAGAAATTGAACATTGCGCAAAAACACTTGGTGCCGCGCCAATTGAAAGAGCACGGCATGGATGATAAGTTGCAGTTTCCCAATGAAATATTAGAACGCATCATATTAGACTACACACGCGAATCGGGAGTGAGAAATTTGGAAAAACTGATTGCCAAAATGATTCGCAAACGCGCTTCCCAATTTGTACAGGAAGGAAAATTGGAGAAGGAGATAAAAGTTTCCGACTTGCCGAAAACATACGGTGCGCCTATTTTCCAAAAAGAGCGGTCGTTAGACAACAGCGTGCCCGGCGTTGCCACCGGCTTGGCGTGGACGGCAGCAGGCGGAGAAATACTCTTCGTGGAATCGGTCATCAATCAGGGAAAAAACGGCCTGACTATGACCGGCAATTTGGGCGACGTGATGAAAGAATCGGCAACCATTGCCCACGAGTATCTTAAAACTTACGCTAAATTTTTCGAAATTGAGGAGACTATTTTTGAAAATACGCACATTCATTTACATGTTCCTGAGGGCGCCACCCCCAAAGATGGACCCTCTGCCGGCATCACCATTTTAACCTCCATGATTTCGGCATTTACGAAAAAAACAGTACGCCCCAATATTGCGATGACCGCAGAAATAACGCTTCGCGGAAAACTATTACCGGTGGGCGGAATCAAAGAAAAAATACTGGCAGCCAAACGCTCCGGAATTTATGACATCATTCTGTCTTCTGAAAACAAGAAAGATGTGGAGGATATTAAGGAACATTTCATTGAAGGAATGAAGTTCCATTATTTCAGTGAGATGAAGGAGGCGGTGAAATTTGCAGGGGTGGTATAACAGATTTTTCTTGCGATTTATTTCACCACTTCCACCCAGTTCCCTTTTGTTCGCGCATAAACCGTATGATCATACATCGCCTGACAAGCAACCGCCGGCATGAAGAAACGGCCTGGGTAAGCAGCTTGCACTCTAACAATTACCGTTTTACTTTGACCGGGAGGAAGGTCGAAATAACTTAACACCCGATCATCCCGAATATCCTGATAGGTAATGCCTGCCCCATTCGGCTGATAGTTCGGCTGAGGCTTAGCCTCAGCCGAACTATTCGAACTACCAACCTCATTGCCCAAACGTGTATTAAAAATCTCCCACCCTGAAGGCAAAATGTGCGTTAACGCCAAATTTGTATAAGTCGTTGAGCCACTTATGTTCGTAACTTTCACATGGATGATAAAATCCGTACCTTGCCGAAGTTGCGCCACGTTCAATGGGACATTTCCCAAATCTTCATATTCCACGCTTATTCTCAGGTTGTTATTCACAGCGGGCGAGCGGTCTTCCAAAGGCGTTGTAACCATCGTTCGTCCCAAGTACAGATTGCCGTTGCCGGTGTTCGTAACGTGCACTTTGCCCGATTTTTTCACAGGCGATAATTCTTCTACGTAAATAGGATCCCGGGTTTGAATTTTCGTGTTTTTTCCCAAGTAAGAGGTGGTAAATTGCAGGTCTCCCGTGCCCGATTTTTCGGCAAAACGCGCCATCGCCATTAAAGACCATGCGGTGGCTTGGGTGCTGAAATTATTACCATTCAAATAATTAGAAATGCGCCGGGCAATAGTGAGCGCCTGACTCATATCGTCCAATAAAATGCAGGCTTCCAAAATAATCGCCTCATCACGCACACTTGAGCCAAAATTAGAGTTGAAGGCAGAAAAACTCTCTACTTGCGTTTTCAGGTTATTTACAATCTCTCTCGCGACCTCTTTTTTTCCGCAAATGGCGTAAGTAGCAGCAAGTTGCCACTTGGCTTGCAGCGGAAGATTGTCACGCTCTTTCAGTTTATTCATCGAAGCAAGGTCGGGAACACCCATCATAGCCAAAGAGTATAAACGATAGGTTTGCAGCAAGACATCTTTGTAATTTCCACTGTTCCAATTGTTAATGCGACTTCTTTGGTATCTCTGCCATTCATTCACAAACGGTTGTAAAATGTTGTAACCCTGGTCTCTCGCACAAGCCATAAAGTGACCGGCATAAGAAGTAACCCATTCGTCGGCTTGCGAGCTGCCACTCCAATAGCTGATGCCCCCTTCGGAGGTTTGCATGGCGTAAAGCTGCTTAATCACAGCATTCACACTTTCCTGAATATTTTTCTTTTGCTCGCTACTAAGGGCAACAAAATGATGCAGAAATAGTTGCGGAAAAGCCTTAGAAATAATTTGCTCGGCGCAACCATGCGGATAGCCGGTTAAAAACCTCAAACTGCTATTGAGGTTGACGGAAGGAATGCGCGCATATTCCAATTTAACCTGATTGTCTGAAAGCTCTTCATCAAACTCGTAATCAATCTCTTGGATTTCGCCCGGTGGAACAACAAAAAAATCGAAAATTGTGAGTGCGGGATTTGGGTTTCGTATTTCAATGTCAATCGTTTCGGTCGAAATCTCTTTTCCCGATGTTGCCGTTACGGTAATTTGGGCTTTTCCCATTTGCTTTTTCGTTTTTAGTTTGAAAAACACGAGTTGGTCGCCGGTAGCATTAATGGTTACGGTTTTTGAGGAGCCTTCCTGCAATTGCATTAAATCACAGCTTTTTACCTCAATGTTAACTTTGTTGATGGATTTATCTGTTACAAACAGGTTAACCGGCATCCACACTTCTTCGTTGGGACCTAACACGCGCGGCAATGTCGTTAATATCATCAACGGGCTTTGCACCGGCACTGTTTTTTCGGCTTTTCCGTAGGCATTGTTTGCGTTTCCTGCTACCACCATAACACGCACAGAGCCAATATAAGGCGGTAATTTAAGCGTGTGTTTGCTGGTTTTTCCTTTTTGCAATTCAAACGGTCCTAAAAATCTTACAACAGGTTTAAATCGCTGGCTCTTTCTTTTGTCCGGATTTATATCATCGCCACCGCCCACGCTAAACAGCGGTTTTAGCTCTCCCGAAAAAGCGCCAATTACCTGATTATAAAGATCGAAAGTTCTAACTCCCAAGGCTTCCCGAGCATTAAATTCGGCGTAGGGATTGGGCGTTTTAAAATTATTGATATCCAATAAACCTTCATCCACAATGGCAAGCGTGTAAGTCATTTCTTGCTTATTAGCTTCTCCAATTACAATGGAAAATTCCTTTTCCGTTCGCAATATATCAGGCATGGAAATGGTCGGTTTCAGCTCGCCTTTGGGATTTACAACCATAACAGGAACAACACCATACATGCGAATGGGCAAATCGTTTACCATTTGGTTATGGTGTTGCAACAGCGTGATATGCACATAAAAATTCGGCGCCAAATCTTCCGTAACCTTAAATTTGATGACTGTCGGCTCCTGATGTTTCGTTTCTACCCACCACTGTTTCAGCGATTGCGAGCCGTTTTCCAAAGATACCAAAGCACGACCGTTGCCGCCTTTTCCGAGTGTTATTTGCACTTCTTCGCCCACGTTGTAAGAACGTTTGTCGGTGGTAAACGTCAGCATGGCAATTCCTTGCGGGTCGTCTTGCCGGCTGCGGCCGCCCCAGTACGGGTCATCCACAAAGATTTGCTTGCCCGTAGCATGTCCGCCTTTCGGATCTTTGATGAAAATGAGATAGCGCCCCCATTCCTCAGAGGTTGCCTGAAAAGCGATGCGCGCTTTGCCATCTTTAATGCTGATTTTTTGATCAATAAACGGCTTGATATGGTTGCCGTTAACCACCGATGACAATCTGTTCCGATTTTCATCTTCATCCCACCACCAACTCCAGGATAAACGGTAAGCCTTGTAAATCAACTCTCCTGATGGAACGGGATTGCCTTTTGCATCCAACAAAACCACATCAAAATGATGAGTCTTACCGGTTTCCAGCACATCGTATTCGCTCTCCTGATGCACATTTAACCCTACGTAAGCAGGAAATGGCGAATAGGGCAAAGAGTTAATGGTAATGCTCTCGCCGCCGCCGCTCTCCTCCACAGAAGTCGTGAAAGTTGCCGTAAGCATACCCGCAGCCGTCTCCGCTTTAGGCATTTTAAGATTAATAGAAGCCTGACCGTTGGCATCCAATCTCCCAGAATAAATCTGTTCTTCGTAAGAAAAAACCTCCGTCGCAGGATTGGTAAAGTGGTATGCCTCATACCCTTTGAATCTGGTGGTTGTTTGGTTTAATTTTAAAAATATTCTCGTCCGCAAATCTCTCGCTACGGCGCCGTGCAACCATTTCACATCAAGGGCAACAGTCAAATTTTGCTGCGTAATGATTTCAGTTCCGAAATTGACATTAATTTTTAAACGATTAGGTTTGATGGTTTCGATGCGGAAATATTTTTCAAACTTGGCTCCGCCCACACTCACTACCGCTCTCCACACGCCGGTAGGTGCCTGTTCTTCCGTTTTAAACTGAAACGTGTAAAAGTTTCCAACCGGCTGAGTTTGAACTAATCTACGATTGAATTGACCTTGCGGGTTGAAAACCTCCATCGTAACCGGGTGCCCCTCCGGAATGGTTTTCCGGCGGTCTTCCAAAATAAAAGTCATGAAAATTTCATCGCCCGGACGCCAAATGCCTCGTTCTCCGTAAATAAAACCTTTTAATCCTCTTTGAATGGTTTTGCCGCTTACATCAAAGCGGCTCAGTGATAATTCATTACCATTGTTAACCTTCAAATATCCTTTTTGATTGCCGTGCGTTACCTCAACAATAAATGCTTCATTCTGCCTTACTTGGAGGATACAAAAACCGTTTTTATCGGTCGTTCCGGTGGCAATCGGCATCAGTTGGAAGTTCAACACTCTGACTTTGCTGCCGTTCAAAGGCTCCGTAGTGCGAATATCCTGCGTGGCAATCAGCATTTCCGAGCCTTCTCCTTTTTTCGCAATAATGCCGATGTTAGAAGCAAATAAATTACAGCTTACCAACACATTACGTTCCTGCATGTAAAAAGTCGGGTGGCAAGGATTGTCCCTTTGTCGCCAATCATACGCTCTCCAATCGTAACGAATAGGATTATAGTAGCCGTACGGCGTGTTAAAATCTGCCAAATCTTCCTCTGTTAAAGTGAAATTATTTTCATCGAACAGGCTGAGTTGGCTTTCCGTTGGCGATGGGGCATTATTGCCGCACGGATACAACGAAAACTCCTGACGAATAATGAGTTCGAAGCGATAAATGGCGCCCGGGTCTTTGCCCACCAACGCCGAAATATCAATCGCATAGTTATTCCAGTTCGTTAATATTTTGGATTTATCCTGATCTAACCGAAGGATTTTTTTTGCGATTAAACGCCCCGAGCGTGTCAAATTATCAGAGCCATCCATCGAATTATCTTGCAAAAAAGAGAGGATGTTTTGTTCAAAAATTTTGATGATGCGCAACTCTACAGCACTCACATTCACTGCACTAAACGGCAAAATCAGATTTTTGGAATCGGGGAAAATGGAGCCGCTTCTCAACAGTCGTACCACAGGAAGTTCAGGAGCTATAATCTTGTTGAAGACGAAATCTGTGCCCAATGTTTTTCCTGCAAAATTCTTGATATCCTTACTGATCAATCCTTGCACGTTTTCAGGAAATCTTGCTTCCGAAAAAACACTTACCACATTTTTATTCGTTTTGAAGGTGTAATTTTCAACGTCCGTCAATTCAATCAAACCTTTTAAATCTTGTTTTCCCAGCGGATCGGTAAAGAAGATTTTAATACATCGTTCCGGGTCTGAAAATGTTTGAGTACGAATCACTTCAAATTTATCTATCGCATGAATCAGCACATCTTTTTCTACTATTTTTTTACTGCCGATAGCCTTCCCGTTGCAAATCAGCCTCAAATTTTGATCTTCTGTAACACGTTCGATACTGTCCAATAAAAATCTGAAAGAAAGTCCATTAGCCGAACTCATCAAGCGTGGCGATAGTTTATTCCCTTCTAATTCTGCCATAAAAATAGCTTTGGCTTCCTCCTCTGTCAGCGCATCAGCAACCGAAAACCCAACTTCCATTGTATTCCAGCGGTTTTGGTTATCGTGCACGGGCTGGTAAAAAACTTCGGCAAACGAGAAATTCTGCTCCATCGTATAAACAGTGATGCCGAACGTGTGGTACTTTTTATCAAGTTCGGGCATGAGTTTACCCAAATTAAAACTCACGAAATACTGCGTGTTTTCTTTCAAGGGCGCATCGGGGATAAACTCTATCAGGCGACTGCTTTTCCAATACGCTTTGCCTTTTACTGCCGGCGAAAACGTGAACAGCTTGTCTTTCACTTCCGTGTAAAGCGCCACGTGCGGCTGGTCTTCCGCCAGCTCAATTTGAATCGTTCCCTTTGTAGAGATTTGCCCGGACGTATAGCCGGCAATATAGCGGCTAAAACTTTGATCAACTTCGGCGGGCTTGTTCTTGCAGCCCCACAATCCGGAAAATAAAACTGTTAGTGCCAATACAATAGTAAATCTGATATTCATTTTATTTTGTTTTTAAATTGAGGCACGAAGATATAATATTTTGAATATTGTTTAAAAAATTCGTGTATCATTGCAGATTAATTTTTTAAACCACAAATATGAAAAAATCTATTCTTATAACAGTTTGTTTTTTAGCAATTTGCTTCACTTCTTGGGCAGGAAAATTTATTTTTATCCCTGTTAATGAAACTCAAAATTTAGAATTTTTATTCAACAATAAAGATTTGAAAATTCATTATTACTGCGACAAGTATGTGCTGGCTACGGCTACTGAGGTTGTTAGTTTTGAAGGTGTAGTAATTTTAGATGAAGAAGCTTTTGCTGATGTAGATTCTTATGCGATTGTGTATTGTTTTGAAGATGAGAAAGAGAATTATCTGTCAAAAAAATCGATGTACGCAGAGACACTTTATTCCGGAGAGAATTTTCTGATAGTGAAAATTTTATCTGATGATTTTGCTCCTGCGAAAAATGATGGGATGGTGGCAATTACAAATCAAGAAGCTCGTTTGCCGAAATCTGATATTGTATATCCTGCCGTTAAAAGATTTGATAATAATATAGCTAATTTGATATCGCAAGTTTCTACGCAATCTGTGATGTCCTATATTCAAACGCTTCAGGATTTTGGATCAAGAAATGCCTGGAATACCGCAAAAATTACGGAAGCCCGGAATTGGTTAAAAGGAGAGTATGAGGCTTTAGATGTTGATGTTACATTGCATAATTATACCTATTCTTATTATGGTACACGAAATGGCACTAACGTTATTGCCATCCAACTTGGCACGGAGCTTCCCGATGAGTTTGTAGTTTGCGGCGCACATTACGATTCTTATACCTATGAATCACAAAATAACGCCCCCGGCGCTGATGACAATGCTTCCGGAACAGCCGGAGTGTTGGAAACCGCAAGAATATTAAGTCAGTACAATTTTAAACGCTCTATCATCTACTGTGCATTTTCGGATGAAGAGTACGGACTTTACGGTAGCGCTGCTTATGCACAGAAATGTGTTAATGAAGGAAAAAATATTATGGGATATTTTAATTTGGATATGATAGGATATGTACACCCTGATAAAACCATTCACGCCTCGCTAATCTCTCCCCCAAGTGCGAAAACTCTGGCTGATTTTTTTGTTGATGTTTGCAATATTTATTTCCCGGAAATACCGGTTTCAAGACACGAGGATCTTACTTGGGGTAATAGCGATCATACTTCTTTTAATCAAAAAGGATACAAGGGTATTTGGTGGTTTGAAGATATTGATTGCAACAGCCCGCATATTCATCATACTTCCGGGAGTAGTGGCTGTGGTAGTAATAATCCATGTACAGGAAATATTCCTTGCTTGGGCGATGTTATTGGTCCAAGTGTGAATAATACCGAACAAGTGGGTATATTCACTCAAATGTTGGTGGCAAGCGTAGCCACTATGGCAATCTTAGATGAAGAAATCTTACCGTTTGATCCACCTACAAACTGTGCAGTAAATTATCTTCAAGATATGAATCTGGAAATTACTTGGGATAGCCCAACAGGCAATACACCTGATCAATATTTTGTTTATAGAGATGGGGAGAAAATTGCCGGAACTGTAAACACAGATTATATTGATACCGTTGAAGATAATGAAACATATTGTTACACTGTAACTGCCCTCTATGGTGATACCGAAAGTGATTTCAGCAACGAATCTTGCGGTACAGTACCTCCTCTTCCGCCATTAAATCCTCCCACAAATTGCTTCGCCGTAAGTTTTGAGATGCAAATTACAATTACCTGGGATGCGCCGGAAGAAAATACACCCGACGGATATTTTGTTTACAGAGATAGTATTAAGATATTTGACGAGCCTATAACCACCTATGAATTTTTCGATAGTCCTTATGAAGCCGGAGAATATTGCTACAACGTAACCGCAATTTACGGTGAGCTTGAAAGCGAGTTCAGCAACGAATCATGTGCCCATGCTCATCATAATATTACCGAATATAACTCCAATTTTAAGATTTACCCGAATCCGGCTAATGATAAAATCTTTATTGAAGGTGGGGTTATAAATCAAAATGTGGAAGTTATTGATATTAATGGCAGGTTGGTTGTGAATAAAGTTGCTGAATCTGAGATTGTTAGTGTTGATGTATCGAATTTAACGAGAGGGGTTTATTTTGTAAGAGTTGGTAAGGAAGTGGTGGGGAAATTTGTTAAAGAATAAACTATCCAATCAATCCGGCAAATTCTTAAAAAACTCATGCACATCATCTTCCATCATAAAAGAAGCAACATGGTTGTTTTGGATGGCTTTATCCTGAAATTCTTCCTGGTTTTCCTGACGTAACCGCCGGATAGCAGGCGTATCTATCAAAAATGAAAACTGATTATCATCTTCATATTTAGGTTCATAAGTACTTCTAATTTTTTGAGGGCCCGTAACAAAACCGGCAGGTTCCTCCACAGGTAATACGGCAAATTCATGCTCTGCAGCCATGAAAGGCTTTGTGGTTTCAATCTCCACATTTTTTAAAAATCCGAATGGATCTTCTTCTTTTCTAATATGTTGAACCTCCTCTTTTACCTCAGGTTCCATATTTAAAGGCGAAGAAGTTGAAAAATAGGTAGTGCCTTTATCTACAATTTGCGCATTGGGTTGTTTTTCGCCGTCAAATATGCTTTGCGAACTTTCAATAGAATTAATCTCTTTAGTTTCAGAAGAATATTTAGAGATAATCACAGAAAGTTTGATTTTGTCGCCCAACGTGGGGTCTTCACTCCTGCCCCAAATTACATGCGAGTTTTTACTTTTCAGCTCTTCAAATTTATCGGTAAGTTTTTCCAACTCACTGATGCGCAATTTCTTTTCAGATCCGTAACTGATGCTGAAAAGGAAGTTTCTCGCATTAGAAATATGTTCTTCTGTCAACAACGGACATCTTAATGCGCCGGCAATCACATCCTCAATGCGGTTTTCTCCGCTGGCTTCCGCGATGCCCAGCATGGCGGCGCCGCTTTGTTTCATGATAGAGCTAACATCGTTGAAATCAATATTTTGTTCTAAATTTATGGTAATTAATTCGGCAATACATTTCACCGCATTTTTCAGCACATCATCGGCGTATCCAAAAGCTCTGTCTAATTCTTCATCATTATAATATTTGATAATGTTTTGATTTTTAATGGTGATTAAAGAATCCACATGTTTTCTAAGCTCTGCTACGCCGGCTTCGGCAAACTGCGCGCTGGTGGTGCCTTCGAAGTGGAATGGCAAGGTAACCACGGCTATCGTTAAGATATCCAGTTCTTTCGCTATTTCTGCCACTACCGGTGCGGCGCCTGTTCCCGTACCTTTTCCCAAACCGGCCGTAATGAAGAGCATTTTGGTTTCCGTGCCGATAAAATCTATGATTTGGTCTCGACTTTCCAAGGCAAGCCGGCGCGCCACTTCAGGATTTGCACCGGCTCCCAATCCGCTTTCCCCCATCACTAACTTTGCGGGGATAGGACTGGCTTCCAAGGCATTTCTATCTGTATTGCAAATTAAAAAATCTACACCTATAATCCCTTCTTTGTACATGTGTTTGACAGCGTTGCCGCCGCCGCCGCCCACGCCAATCACTTTAATAATAGATTGTGTGGCTTTGGTGCCATAATCAGGGGTAAAGTCAATCCGTTCTCTCATAATAAATTAGCTATTTAAAGTTATGATGTTTTTTCTGTTAAATCGTCTAAAAAATTCTTAACATTGTCTAAGAAGGAGGTTTTTTTATTGCGGGCTGTGCCGCCGTCATTGCGGACTGCCCCCCCGCCATTGCAGGCCGTTCCTCCGCCATTGCGGACTTGACCCGCACCCCCCCGCGATTCTGCGTCAAGTGCAGAACGACGACCTTTTTTTCCTTTTTTCTTTTCACCCTCATCCTCCATTTCTCCACACTCACTTTTTCGGATGCCATGTTTCAACAACCCCAACGACGTAGCAAACATCGGATGTTTCAATTCCGATGGAATGGAATTCACAAAGCCTATATCCGGTATTCCGATGCGTGTGTTGCGTTGCAACGTGTATTGGCACAACTCTTTTAGGTGGCGCAATGATGAGCCGCCGCCGGTTAATACCACGCCCGCACGAACTTTTCTGTCGTATCCCGATTCAGAAATCGCTTTTTGAATTTGATTCAGAATATCTATTTGTACTCTCGAGTAAATAATTTCAGCTAAAAACGGCTCACTGATTTGCTTGGGTGCGCCTTCGTGAAACTGAGGAATGGTGATGAAGTTGTTTTTATTACTCTTTTCGATGACGCAGGTGCCGTAGTTCACTTTTAGTTTTTCTGCCAGATCTTCAGGAATTTGACACACGTTGGCAATATCTCTGGTGATAACGGAGCCGCCAATGGGGATGACTTTGGTGAACACGGGGTTTCCGTCCAAGTAAATCACTACATCGGTGGTGCCGCCGCCAATATCCACCAGCACAACGCCTTGCTGTTTTTCTTCCTGAGTAAGGCACACCAAAGAGGAAGCAATTGGCTCCAAAATAATATCATTCACCAAAAGATCGCAATCATTGATGCAGCGAATGATCTTTTTAATTTCAAATTCGTTACCGGTAATAATTTGAAAGTATCCTACTATTACTTCGCCCAATTCGCCTACCGGCTCGGTGGTTTCACGAATACTGTCAATCATAAACCGCTGAGGGATGACGGTAATTATTTTCTCACCCGGTCGCACGGAAATGTTTTCCAAATCTTCCACCATCTTATCAATCTCTTCTTGGCGAATGATCTCCTCTCTGCCATTTCTTCGCGTAATGGCGTGTTTAAACTCCATGCTGTTGATGTGGCGTCCGGCAACACCGGCAAACACGGAGTCGAACTCTTGATTAGAGCGACTTATCGCGGTATTTTTGGCAACATTGATGCCATCCACGGTTTTGTTAATGTTAAAAATCAACCCATGTTGAACACCAGTGGAATCACCTTTGCCATAGCCCAATACATCAATTTTGCCTTCGTTGTTTTGAAAACCGGTAATGATGGCTATTTTGGTCGTTCCAATATCTAATCCCACTACAATTTGGGGTTGTTCCTGAATTTCTTTTCTGTGTGCCATGGTTAAGATTTATTTTTTTTTGCTACAATTCTATTTTTAAACCGCACATCCAACTGTGCATACTTGTTTTCGTTCATATAAGGGAGCACTTCATCGTACATATATCTGAGCGTTTTTAGCTTATTTTCAGCATCTTGTACGGTGCCGAAAACAACGGGGAGGTTACCATGAGAAGGATGTAAGACAATCTCCTGTTTATCATTTATAGATATTTTGTGAAACAAATCAGCATAAAACGGATCTTCTTTAATTAACGAAGCCACTGTGAAAAGTTGGTAAAGTTCATTACTTCCGGAGGCAATGGCCTCCTTTTTTCGAAAAGCATAGGGAATAGCGCCGGCAACTGTTATTACATCATTTCCCGTTTTTGGAGAATAGGGTAAATAGGCGCCGTTTACATCTAAAAGAAATTTTTCTCCGTCTTTGGTGTGTACCTCTAACAAAATGTCATACAAAGTAACTTCAATTTGCAATTTTGAGCCGGAAAAATGCACTTTATTTACCGATTTTATGTAATTTTCTTTTGCTAAAATTTTACGGATCTCTGCAGGGTCTATTTCTTTAATTTTTTTTCCTTCCCACTCTGTGTGATGTTGTTGCAAAATGTCAGAAACATCTGATTTTGTGAGCAGTTCCGGGTTTTTCGGAGCATGAATGAGTATAGAAATTCCGGTACAGGTTTGGTCATTGGCTCTTATTCCCGCCCACACCATGAGCGCCAAAATTCCTAAAATTAACAAAAAAGAAGCAATAAATTTAATGATTTTCATACCCAGTTACAAAATACATGCATGACCTACAAAAATATCAAAAAACATACCGTTTTACACAATGATTTTGTCATAAATAATAAACAAAGTAATGTTAATATAAAATAGTGCCTTAAAATATTCCGTAAATACAAACGTTCGTCTAAGAAAACAAAGGAAAAATGAAATTTTTACGCCAAAATTTTTGGATAGTCGTTGCTATTTTTACTGTATTATCCGCAATTTTTGTCGTATTTACTGTAAAAAAGAAACCGCCAAAAAACAACATCTCTGCTTCCGAATTAAAAGAAGCCAAGAAGCAAGTCAACATTCGCATATTGCGCTACGAAGAAGATCTTTTTTCTTTAGATATGAACAACTTACAAAAAGGAGTGGCCGCTTTGTCGAAGAAATATCCCTCCTTTCTTGTTGATCCGGATATTTGGCAAGAACCGCAATTTAAAGCCTATTTGCAAGATACTGTCATTATAGCGCTGCAAAAAACTGCAGAAAAAGCAGTAAAAACCAACATTCTGCTAAAAGAATTGGAAACAGCATTTGGATATTACAAAGTTTTTTACCCCAACAATATCATTCCGGAAATTATCACCATCCTTCCCGGGCTTGATGAGTTGGTGCCCACCGTGTATATTTATAACGATATTTTATTTATAAACGTTGATATGTATTTAGGCGCAGATAATCCTTATTATAGTGCCGCAAGAATCCCTATGTATATTGCCGAGCGCTACGACCCGGTGTATTTACCTGTTGATATTTTTAAGAAAGCCATTGTGCACAAACATTTGGCAAGAGTACCGCACCATACACTTTTAGACGCCATGATTACCGAAGGGAAAAAGCTGTATTTCACAGAAATGATGCTCCCTGCTTTGCCTGAGCGCTATATTATCGGTTATTCCGAAGAAAAATACAACTGGGCAACCCAATATTTAGGTAATGCGTGGAGCTATCTGATTGAGAAAAATGAACTTTTCGGCAAAGGCGAAACCTTAACACGTTGTTACATTGAGGAAGCGCCTTTTACCAAACCTTTCGGCAATGAGTCTCCCGGGCGCATGGGCACATTCTTAGGTTGGAAACTCATTCAAAGCTACATGGCAAATCATCCGAACATAACTTTGCCGGAACTTATGCAAGAAATTGATTATCAGAAAATATTGAGCTCCTCGAAGTTTAAGCCACAGGGGAGATGATTCTGCCAAAAAAATAGTTTCTTTGCAGCTATCATTAAAATAGACCGAACAATAAAATATTTATGAGAATACAAAGAATTTCTCAACCCACCGTTTCTTCCACCCCGCAAGTGGATGTTTCTTTGATTGAGAATATTATCCCCAAATACAAAGGCAAAAAAGGTGGCTTGATTACGCTGCTACAAGAAATACAAGCCGTTTATACTTATTTGCCGAAAGCGGCATTGCTGCGCGTAGAGGAAGAGTTGAATTATAATTTGAGCGAATTGTATGCCGTGGCCACCTTTTATGCGCAATTTAAACTGAAACCTTCCGGGAAATATTCCATAAAAGTTTGTAAAGGAACTGCTTGCCATGTTCAAAATGCGAATGCTATAATGAATGCGCTATCTGAGCACCTGCATGTTAAGGATGGCGAAACTACCGAAGATGGTAAGTTTACACTGGAAGCCGTTTCGTGTTTGGGTTGCTGCTCTTTAGCGCCGGCAATCATGATTGGGGAGGAAACCTTTGGGAAACTCACCGGCGACACTGCCGTTAAAACCGTAATAAATTTTAATTAAGCGAATTATGAGCCCGATTATTGCACCCTCCTTACTCTCTGCCGATTTTGCAAATTTGGAGAAAGAAATAAAAATGATCAACAAATCGAAAGCCGATTGGATACATTTAGATATTATGGATGGTCATTTTGTGCCCAACATTACCTTTGGCATGCCGGTGATTCGCGCCATTAAAAAAATAGCGCAAAAACCGTTGGATGTGCACTTAATGATTGAAAAACCGGAGCGCTACATCGCCGATTTTAAACGTGCCGGCGCCGATTGCCTGTCGGTGCATTGGGAAGCCTGCACCCATTTACATCGCACTATCCATCAAATTAAAGAGTTAGATATGTTGGCAGGAGTTGCCATCAACCCGCACACTCCGGTTTCTTTTTTGGAAGATATTATTAACGATGTGGATTTCGTTGTAGTCATGTCGGTGAATCCGGGATTCGGCGGACAACGTTTTATCTCCAATAGCATTAAACGCGTAAAAGAAGTAAGAAAGCTCATAGAAAAACACAAATCGGATGCGATGGTTGAAATAGACGGCGGCGTAGATTTAGAAAACGCGCCAATTTTGGTGGACGCCGGCGTAGATATTTTAGTAGCGGGAAATACGGTTTTTGGGGCGGAAAATCCGCTGGAAACAATTAAAAAATTGAGAATTAAGAATTGAATATTGAACATTAAACTTTAAACATTAAACTTTAAATCTTAAACAATAAAACTTAATACAATGAAAAGAAAACTTTTACTTTTTACACTATTTATTACAAGCACTTTAATTTCTTTCTCCCAAGCCATTTATAACGAAGATGGCATCCGCCTGTATCACACTCCTTCTCAAGAAGAGATAGAGTGGGCGAAAAGCAAAGGAATGATTGTAACTCCCATGGCTCCGATGCCGCCGCCAACAGGAGAAATCCGCCCCATTGCAGAGTTTGAGCCCGCGGAAGCTGTGCTGATTCGTTATCCCTTTGGCATTCCGATGTCGTTAATTAAAGAAATGGCAAAAGATATTAAAGTAATTACCATAGTGGCAAACACATCTCAGCAAAATACGGTATTAAACCAATATAATTCAAACGGAGTGAATACCGCGAATTGTCAGTTTTTAATAGCTAATACGGATACTTACTGGACAAGAGATTACGGTCCATGGTTTATGGCAATTGATGACGCCGAAGTGGCAATGTTCGATTTTACTTATAACAGACCAAGACCCAGTGATAATCAGATAAATACACAACTTACTAATTTCTTGTCGAGCGATGGGATTAAACCCATAACCAGGTACGCTTCAACCCTTGTACTTACCGGAGGGAATTATATGAATGATGGTATTACACAGGGATTTTCTACCACACTCGTTCTTAATGAAAATTCTTCAATGTCTGAACAACAACTGAGAACCCAGTATCAAGAATATTTAGGAATTGCCCCATACCATTTTATTGCAGATCCGATTGTTCCTTACGATAATATTCAACATATTGATTGTTGGAGTAAACTTCTTTCGCCTGATAAAGTGCTGGTTTCGCGGGTTCCCACAAATAATCCGAATTATAATAAGTTTGAAAATGCGGCAAACTACTTTGCAGGGCTAACCTCTTCTTATGGAACGCCCATGCAAGTTTTTAGAGTTGATGCGCCCGGCGCCACAAGCTCAAATCCCATAACCGCTTATACAAATTCGCTGATATTAAATAAAAAAGTTTTTGTTCCCACTACCAATGCAGCTACTAATGCTAACGATCTTGCCGCGCTACAGGTATATCAAAATGCCATGCCGGGCTATGAAATTATCGGAGTAAATCATACCGGATGGCTTAATACCGACGCCCTCCACTGCCGCACGCACGAAATTGCAGACAGGTGTATGTTATATATCAAGCACCAGCCACTATTCGGAGAGATTGAAAATGAGGGTTTTGTAAATTTCAGCGCTGGGCTTTATTCTTATTGCGATAACACCATTTATTCCGATTCTGTGTTTATCTATCTTAAACACAGCGGCGGGCAATATCAAAGATATAATATGTCATATTCCGGTAACAATACATGGGAAACAACAGTTGGCGGATTGCCGAGCAGCTTAATCGAATATTACGTTTTTGCTGCTGATGAATCCGGCAGAAGAGAGTGCCATCCTTATATCGGCGCGCCGGATCCGCACAAATTCACGCTTACCGGTGTTGCGCCGGAGCTTCCTGTGCTGGCAATAGATAAAACCAGCTCTTCGGTAATTTCTGAAGGTTTTGCGGTTATTGAAGACTATATTACTATTTCCAATACCGGCACCGCGGATCTTACTTTTGAAATAACTGATATAAACTTCTCCGAAATGCTTGCCGTTACGCCGCTTAATGGTACAATTCAACCCGGTGGCTCTCAAATTATTACATTGTCGTACAATTTTGCCGGTATTGAAAACGCACTTTATTCGGGCTATCTCAAACTTTTGAGCAATGACCCTGCAAATCAGGAAATTGAAATTTCGCTACAGGCTATTCAAAACGTTACCACTTCCATTCCTGTTTTGAGTTTAGATAAAACAGAATCCTCTGTATCTTCCGAAGAATTAACAGTAATTGAAGATTACATCACGGTTTCCAATCTCGGTAATGCAGACCTTATTATTGAAATTACCGATATTGATTTTGATGACATGCTTACCATTACGCCGCACTCCGGAACAATTTCCGAGGGCGAGGCGCTTACCATAACGCTGTCTTACAATTTTAACAATATTGCAAAGATTCAGGAATATTTTGGAAGTTTTAAACTGTTAAGTAATGACCTGGAAAATCCGGAAGTTGAAATCACTTTATATGCTGCTCTTGATCTTGGAATTAATGAGGCAAATATTCCCGAAATCGTTATCTACCCAAATCCAACAACGGGCGAATTGAGAATTGAGAATGGAGAATGGAGAATTAGGAATATTGAAATTTATGATATTTACGGTAGAAAACAAAAAACAATTCTCAATTCTCAATTAGCTTCGCTGAGCTTGCCCCTAACGGGGCTGCGGTTCTCAATTCTCAATTCAATTGACATTTCACATTTGCATTCAGGCATTTATTTCGTTAAAATAACCACCGATTCCGGTCAGTCGGTCGTTAAGAAAATATTGAAAATCAATCCTCGTTAAGCTCAGTTTCCACGTTGTTAAGCTGAGGTTCCACCTCAGCTTCTTCCTCCTCTTCCTCCTCAAAATAAACCTTCTTCACCGGTCCTTCATTCCTGTAAAAAAAGGCCAGTACAATTCCGGTAATAGCGCCGGCTAAATGTCCTTCCCAAGAAATATGTTTATCGGGAAACAACTGCGGAAAAAAGCCCCATACAATGCTGCCATACAAGAAGATGATGACAAGCGAATAGGCCATTAATTTGGGCTCTTGTTTTAAAATAGAAATGGTTACTAAAAAAAACGCCAGCGCATATACAATACCGCTTGCGCCGATATGAACGCCTTCAGTGCCGATAACCCATGTTAAAATTCCTGATACAAAATAGGTCATCAGTAAAATTAATGTAGCTTTTTTTGGGAAAAAATTAAAAATGGAAAAGAGCAATACCAATAGAGGTACGGAGTTTGAAAACAAATGTGAAATATCGCCGTGCAAAAAGGGCATCGTGAAAATACCGAATAACCCTTTTATATTTCTGGGCATCAATCCGTAGTCTTTCCAATGCAAGCCGAAAGTATCGTTGATGAGGAAGAGCACCCATAAGATCGCGACGATGATGAAGGATTTTAAGATGGAGTGGAAGAAAAGTTCTTTTTCAGAGTCAGTTTCTTGATGTGTTTGCATTGAAAATATTTTGGCAAAAATATATAATAAAAATCACTATTGTCCGATTAAAATCTAATTTTAGTTTTTTGCCATTGTGATTCAATTGCTTACATTCAAAAATTAGCATTTTTAAAAAGTAACCTCCCTCATTTTTAACCATCAAAAATTGA
>WQWP01000010.1 GCA_009787485.1 Lentimicrobiaceae bacterium
GCAATGGTTTGCTCTTTGTCGGCAATCGTTTGCTCTTTGTCGGCAATCGTTTGCTCTTTGTCGGCAATCGTTTGCTCTTTGTCGGCAATCGTTTGCTCTTTGTCGGCAATGGTTTGCTCTTTGTCGGCAATGGTTTGCTCTTTGTCGGCAATGGTTTGCTCTTTGTCGGCAATGGTTTGCTCTTTTTCAGCAATCATTAGCTCTTTCTCCATGAGAAGTTTACTTTTTGCTTCAATCTTGCGCTCTTTGTCTTGAAGTTCCTTTATAACATCTTCTTCCAACTCCATGGCGCGCCTTTGTTTCGGGTCTTCCATGGCTTTGCGCAAACGACGGATAATTTGTTGATATTCTTCAGGATAATTATCTTCATCTACATCCAAAATATATTTGTTCATCAGATTGCTTTGGTCGAATATGCTCAGTATCTTTTCCAGATCGTTTCTACGGCGCTTTTTCAACTGCCGGATTTGCACAATCCACGAGCGGTGATGAAGCCCCGCAACAAACTCTCCTGTAGCAGGAAACTCATCGCCGGTATAAGCATCTTGTACCTTGTAATCCACTTTCAAAACCGGACGTTTGGGTAAATCCATTCCGTAATCAAGAAAATAGATGCAGTAAATTTGACGAGCTTTCTCCGGATCATTATCATAACTATTGTCAGGGTTTTGGTAGTGAAGCCCCATGTAGCGTCGAAAGCGCATCAAATCGGACAAATATTTGGCTTTTTGGAGTTCAATAATCACCGTTTTGAAACCCGTTTCGGTTTCAATTTTTGCTGAAAAGTCGAGCCGGCAAACAGTTAGCGGCATCCTTTCCTTTTCCTGAGGCGGCGGCTGAATTTCCACGATATGCTCATGGGCGCTGAACCCCAGCTCCGTTATATTTTCGCCAATAATAGCAGAAAGAAAGAGTTTGGCTACCTTGTTGTCTTCAAGCATGTATTTAAACACTACGTCGTATATGGGGTTGGCTATATGCATACCTTTGTTTTTATGTTTTTATCTCACGCCGCAAAAATAAAATAATTTTCATACAAAATTCATTTTTTGAAAATTATTTTTCTAAAAATCAACGAGTTAAAAATTACAAAAAAGTAAAAACGACGCAGATTTTGAGGAGAAATGTACATTAACAGGCAGGTAATGCAGAAAAAACAGAGTTTTCCTCACTGGTTTGAGATTCCGAGCGAAGCGAGGAATCTCAAACAATTCACCAAATATTTACGTATAAACCAAGATGTCAAAGAACGCTTTTTTAGTGGTTAGTGATTAATCATTAATCACTAATCATTAATCATTAATTAATCTACTGCTTGTGGGTTGGTGAAATTATTTGATAACCTTACGCCAGCAAAAGTATAATTATGTACACATCATAAACCAACCTTTTCTCACATTTTTTTTATTTCTTTGCACGTAACATTAAAAACCATTTTTTATGACCGAAAAAAATCTACCCATTGAAGAACAGGAAATTCATCTGCCCGACAATGCCTACACTGAGTTGAAAGAGGGCGAGAGCTACAACCCCATTTTACTAAGCCACAAAAAATACCCCGAAATAAACGGCTGGACCGTAATATGGGGTATCCTGATGGCAATCATCTTTTCTGCCGCTACTGCTTACTCCGGCTTGCGTTTCGGGCAAGTGTTCGAAGCGGCCATTCCTATTGCCATTATTGCCGTGGGCATCTCCACATTGGCACGAAGAAAAAGCCCGTTGTCCGAAAATGTTATTATTCAATCTATCGGATCCAGTTCGGGATTGATTGTGGCGGGCGCTATTTTTACGTTGCCTGCTATTTACATTATTAAAGAAACCGACCCTGTGCTGGGCGCGGAAATTCAGGTAAATTTCTTCCAAATTTTCTTAGCTTCGTTATTTGGCGGCTGCTTGGGAGTGTTGTTTCTCATCCCATTCCGTAAATATTTTGTTTCCGAAATGCATGGCAAATACCCGTTTCCCGAGGCTACCGCTACCACCGAAATTTTGGTATCGGGCGCCAAAGGAGGCAGTCAGGCTAAATTATTGTTAATAGCCGGCGCCATTGGCGGTATTTACGATTTTTTGATGACCAACTTTCAACTTTGGGCTGAAAATATCACTTCGCGCATGACCGCCTGGGGCACAGAATTGGCAACCAATTACAAGTTTGTGTTTAAAATGAACGCCGGCTCCATTCTGCTGGGTACCGGATTTCTTATCGGATTAAAATACACGACCATTATTTGTGCAGGCTCTTTCTTGTCGTGGTGGTTTGTAGTGCCATTATTAGGTCAGTACGGTGTTCTGCCGGACGGCACACTCATGAGCACACTGCAACCTGAAGCTATATTTACGAATTTCGTGCGCTACATCGGTATTGGCGGTATTGCTATGGCGGGAATTATCGGCGTAATTAAATCTGCCGGTGTAATCAAACGCTCGTTCGGAGTGGTATTTGCTTCACAAAAAAAGGCTACCGATGATCAAACCAAAGTAGTTCGTACACAAAGAGATATTTCCATGCGCATTATTCTTTTCGGATTTTTGGGTGTAGCTATCATGATTGCTATATTTTTCTTTACCGGCGGACTCTCCATGACACTGCCCCAAGTATTGGTAGGCTTGTTCGTTATTTTTATATTTGCATTTTTGTTTACCACCGTTGCCGCAACTGCCATTGCCACAGTAGGAACTAACCCTGTTTCCGGAATGACCATGATGACGTTGATTTTGTCATCGTTTATTCTTTCGGCAGTAGGATTGCAAGGCGGCACCGGAATCATCACAGCATTGATCGTGGGCGGAATTGTGTGCTCGGCTTTAGCCATGGCCGGCGGTTTCATCACCGACTTAAAAGTGGGCTACTGGATTGGAGCTACGCCTATCAAACAGCAAGCATTGAAATTTGTAGGCATATTAGTTTCTGCTTTAACGGTAGGCGCCGTAATCATGATTCTTTCCAAAGCTTATGGCTATACCGGTGAAAATGCGTTAGTTGCACCACAAGCCAACGCTATGGCTGCCATCATTAAGCCTTTGATGTTTGGCGGACAAACGCCGTGGCTGCTCTACATTATCGGCGCTATTTTAGCCATTGTGTTAGACCGCATCGGTATTCCGGCATTGGCGTTCTCGTTGGGAATGTTCATTCCGTTGCAGTTAAATATTCCGTTGTTAGTAGGCGGAGCTATCGCATGGTTCGTGAGCACTAGAAGCAAAGATGAGTTAATTAACAAAGCACGCAAAGAAAAGGCAACCCTCATAGCTTCCGGCTTATTGGCAGGTGGTGCCATTTTCGGGGTCATCAGCGCCATTTTGAAATACGCAGGCGCCGAATCCGAAATGCCAGCGTCTTACATTAACTCCATGCCGTTTAATGTATTAGCTATTGTGATGTTTGTGGGATTGTGCACTTATTTAATTTGGCATTCAAAAGTAAAAAAAGCATAACTTTAAAAATCAGAGAAATATGACAGACAAACAAGAATTTGGACGCAGGGGCGAGGAACTCGCCCTTGCGTTTTATCAAGAGAGCCAATATGTCATTTTAGAAAAAAATTGGCAATCGGGTCATTTAGAAGTGGATATCATTGCAAAAAATGAGGAAACTATTGTTTTTTGTGAAGTAAAAACGCGCTCGGGCAATGCGTTTGGCGAGCCGCAGCAATCGGTTACCCCACAAAAACAGCGTAATATCATTCGCGCTGCAAATTATTATGTGTTAAAACATCAGATCTCGTTAGAGGTGCGGTTTGATATAATCGCTATTACTTTTAACGGAGAGGAATATACGTTAGAGTGTATTCCTTATGCGTTTACGCCGAAGTGGTGAAATACCGGTAAATCAAACATCGTCAAAATATAATTCATCAATAATCGGCTTGTACGTCCGTTGCCGTCTGCAAAAGGATGTATGCTCACAATGCCGTATTGCAGACCCATAATGCCCCGCCTGCGCCAATCCCCGGCGCACTACAGTTTCTCATTATCCACCAATGCAAACGTAAACTTCCCCGAAGCACACAACTCGTTTCTTGCATGCACAAACGCTTCTACAAAAAAAATCAACGCACGTCGGTTGTAAATGTATGCCGTAATTTCTAAAGTATCATTCTGTAACACAGTGCGTTTGAAGCGCACTTCGGTCATGCCGGTAAAAAATGGAGTGCGACCTACCAGTTCTTCTTTCATGAGTATGGCGGCAGATTGTCCCATCATTTCACACAAAATAACGCCCGGAACTACCGGATTGCCCGGAAAATGTCCTTGCAAAAAATATTCGTTGCCTGTAACAAAATAAGTAGCTTTTGCAATGCTGTTGCCATTTTCATCTTCCATAACATTCACTTCATCAATCAACAACATCGGTTCGCGATGAGGAAGGAATTTTTTGATATCTTCTCTATTCATAATCGTTTAATACTTTCTAAAGGTTACACATCCATTATGTCCGCCAAAACCAAGCGAGTTGGAAAATGCAATTGTTATGTCGGTTTTTCTTGCAGTGTGAGGTACATAATCCAGATCGCATTCCGGATCGGGGCAGTCTAATCCGATAGTGGGCGGCACGATGCCGTTTTTCAGCGCCAATACCGAAGCAATGCCCTCAAAGCCGCCGGCTGCGCCCAATGCATGCCCTGTCATTGATTTATTGCTTGTAACCAGAACTTTGCGAGCAGTTTCTTTGCCAAAAGCCAATTTAATGGCAAGGGTTTCGATTTTATCATTTAAGGGAGTTCCTGTGCCGTGCGCGTTCACATGAATCACATCTTCGGGTGTTAAGTTCGCTTCATCGGCGGCAAATTTCATGGCATTGGCGGCACATATACCATTGGGCAGAGGCGCTGTAAGGTGGTAAGCATCACAGGTATTGCCGTATCCAACCACTTCGGCGTAAATCTGCACGCCACGCTCTTGGGCATGCTCTAACTCTTCTAAAATGAGGATGCCGGCGCCTTCTCCCAGTACAAATCCCAAACGCCTGCTATCGAAAGGCAGCGATGCCAATTTCGGGTCTTCCACTTTGGTGAGCGCCTTAGCATTAGCAAATCCGTTAATCGCCAATTCGTGTACCGCTGCTTCAGCGCCTCCGGTAATGATGGCATCTGCGTAGCCGTGCTTAATGGCGCGAAAAGCTTCGCCAATTGCGTGTGTTGCTGTAGCACAGGCTGTTACTACAGGCAGCGTAGGGCCTTGCGCATGATGCGCAATCGCCACATTTCCTGCTGCAATATTGGCAATCATCATCGGGATGAATAATGGAGAGACCCATTGCCCGCCCTCTTCCAGCATCTTCTGTGTTTGTGCTACAAAGGTATCCATGCCGCCCACGCCCGAGCCTATATAAACGCCGAGGCGCTCCGGTGCCACAACAAGCTTACTGTCCTCCATCGCTTGTTTGGCTGCAATTAACGCATATTGCGTGTATTTATCCGTTCTCCGGATCGTAGATGGGTCTAAGCCTAATTCTTTAGGATCATAATTCTTGACTTCGGCTGCAATCTTTACCGGAAGTTTCGAGATATCAATATTTTTGATATAATCAATTCCGGAAACGCCATCTGCTAAATTGTTCCAAAATGTTTCCACATCATTCCCCAGCGGCGAAATTACGCCCATACCGGTTACTACTACTCTTTTCATACTTAAATTCTTAAATCTTTAAATTTTTTAATCTCTTTCACCACTCCATCACACAAGCCCCCGAAGAGAACCCAGCCCCAAACGCACTCATTACCAACAAGTCGCCATCTTTCAGTTGCCCGTTTTTATTCATTTCATCTATTAATAATGGAATACTTGCAGAAGAAGTGTTTCCATATTTGTGAATATTTTTGGGAAATTTTTCCTCTTTTTCGCCTAAATATTCACGTATCGTTTCCATAATTCTTACGTTAGCCTGATGTAACAAATAAAACGAGACTTCTTTTTGTGAAACATTTGCCTCGTGCATTACAGCGTTTATATCTTGAATAGAAGCGGTTACTGCCATTTTATATACATCTTTTCCATTCATTACCAAGGGAGTAAATGCTTCCTTTTTGCTATAAGGAGTAGATTCCAATTCCCTTTGATAATGCAGTGGTTCAACCGCCGACGTAGTAGAAAGGTGCATAGATTTTAAGTTATTTCCTCTCGTAACGATCATGGCAGCAGCGCCATCACCAAATAAGATGCTGGTATCGCGAGCGTTCCAATCTACGATTTTAGATAGTTCGTCTGCACAAACAATGAGAATATTTTTCACATTTCCGGTATTCAGAAAAGCGTTGGCAACCGACAAGGCATAAATAAAACCGGAGCAAGCGCTATTTAAGTCAATACAAGGACATTTTGCTTCTATATCTCCTTGAATGACACAGCTTAAGCCGGGAGTTACATAATGATTTACCACATTTGAGCAAATTAGAAAATCAATATCGCCGGCATCCAAATTTGCATCTTCTAATGCTCTTTTACAAGCGGATACACTTAACTCAACTAACGATTCATCAGAAATGATTCGCCGTTGGGAAATGCCTGTGCGCGTGTATATCCATTCGTGGTTCGTGTCCAAAAATTCAGACAACATATCGTTGGTTACTACTAATGAAGGCAATGCGCTTCCTGTTCCAATTATTTTCATAACTATAAACTATGAATTAACTAATTTTTCCGAGTGCAAAAAAAGTAGTCTTAATGATGCTGTTTCCAAAAATGATTTGTTTAAATGTTATAAATGTTAGCAAATGTTAAAAAATGGGGTGAAAAATATAAATATGGGGCGAAATTCTGTTTTTTTGATATCATAATTTCATAACTTATCCATTTAGAATAAATAGATATTATATAGATTATTCTACAAAATCCGGTTTCTATTTATTTTATAATAAGCGTATTGCTTTATTCAAATTTCAAAAATGATAAAAACATTCTTTCGATTGCAGTTGGGATACAAAATTTTGCCTGATATGAAAATCCATATTTTTGCCGCCGCTAAACAAAACAAATGAAGCGGCTAATTTCATCTATTCTTGCCTGTTTTTACTTTTGGAATTACAAAAATAGTCCCTACTCTAAAAAAAAGAAGAAAGCTATTAAAGGAGAAAAGTATATTCAACGAAAAAAAAGAAAAACACCTGCAAAAAAAACAGATTTAGTTGTTTTTAAAGATGATAGAGGGATAACTTGCTTCTCTGTACAAATTAATTCACTTTTTTATATTCAATCCGATACTAATTACATCACTTTATTTTATTCTTGCCAGGGGAAATTAGATAAATACTTGATGCGCTCTTCGTTAAAAATGGTATTGGAACAAAATTCAAACGATAATTTAGTCCGTTGCCACAGATCTTATATCGTTAATTTTGAAAAAGTTAAACTATATAAAAAAGATAAAGAGGGAGGAATAATTGAATTATCACACGACCAGTTGCCCTCTATACCTGTTTCAAAATCACACTTGGAGAATGTATTACATAAATTTAATATGATATAATCTATTTGAAGATGAGAATTTTAGTATTAGCCAAGCAAGTTCCCGACACTCGAAATGTAGGCAAAGATGCGATGAAAGCTGATGGCACGGTAAATCGCGCTGCGCTGCCTGCCATTTTTAACCCCGACGATCTGTGTGCCTTAGAGATGGCGCTAAAAGCTAAAGACCGATTGAAAAATGCAGAAGTGTTTGTAATAACGATGGGCCCCGCACGTGCTGCCGAAATTATCCGCGAATCAATCTATCGTGGCGCCGATAAAGGTTTTTTGCTTACCGACCGGAAGTTTTCCGGTTCCGACACTTTAGCCACTTCTTATGCTATTTCTCAAGCAGTTAAGTATTTGCAACCCGATCTGATTTTCTGCGGTTTGCAAGCCATTGACGGTGATACGGCACAAGTGGGCCCGCAAATTGCCGAAAAGCTAACATTTCCACAAATTACATACGCAGAAGAACTTATTGAAATAGATAATAAATCTATTGTTGTAAAACGCCGCTTGGAACGTGGCGTGGAAACCGTTAAATCCCCGCTTCCTGCATTGGTTACCGTACACGGCTCTGCGCATACCTGTCGTGCCCGCAAAGCCAAACGGGTTATGCTATACAAACATGCCCGCACCATTTCCGAAATGCAGGATGATAACGTAGAGTCGTTTCGCGCAACGTCTCTACAATCCAAACGCCCCTACTTACTAATTGAAGAATGGGATGCCGGTTTTATAAACGCCGACGACAAATTTCTTGGGCTGGCAGGCTCGCCTACAAAGGTAAAAAAGATTGATAACGTTGTTTTTGCACAAAAAGCGAACAAAGCCCTAACCTCCTCCGACACCGATATTGAACAACTGATAGTAGAACTGTTTGAATCGCGGGTGGTTGGGTAGGAATTAAGAATTAGGAATTAAGAGAATAAAACAATCTACCCATTAACACTAACCACTATGAACATATTTATTTACTGCGAAATAACAGAAGAAAAACAAATTGCCGAGGTCTCTTTAGAACTATTATCTAAAGGAAGAAAATTAGCAAACCATCTTGGCGTAAAATTAGAAGCTATTGTATTGACCGATAAGGCAGAAGCCGTTTTAAGCAGAATTAACGATTTCGGCGTGGATGTCATTCATTTAGCAGAAGACACAGCGTTTTTTCCTTATCGCACATTGCCTCATTTTCAGTTGGTAAAGGCTATTTTCGAGCATGAGCAACCGGAAATTGCTCTGTTTGGCGCCACTTCTGTAGGACGCGATTTGGCGCCGCGTGTTGCCTCCGCGCTTCGTTGCGGATTAACTGCAGATTGCACCTCATTAGAAATTGGTAATCATATTGATTCTAAAACAAATACAGAGTATAAAGATTTGCTGTATCAAATTCGCCCTGCGTTTGGAGGCAATATTATCGCTACCATCATCAACCCTGAAACGCGCCCGCAAATGGCAACTGTGCGCGAAGGTGTGATGAAGTTGGAAGAGGTCGCTCAGAAAAAAACAGCTGAAGTGAAATTCATTGACATGTCGAAATATCTTAATCCTGAGGATTTTGCAGTAGAGATTGTAGAGCGTCATATCGAAGCGCAAAAAGTGAATTTGAAAGCGGCGAATATCATTGTGGCAGGAGGCTACGGCGTTGGCTCTAAAGAAAACTTTGGGTTGCTGTACGATTTGGCTGCCGTATTGGGCGGCGAGGTGGCGGCTACACGCGCAGCCGTTGATGCCGGCTACTGCGAGCACGAACGCCAGGTGGGGCAAACGGGTGTAACTGTGCGCCCAAAACTGTACATTGGCTGCGGTATTTCGGGCGCCGTGCAGCACCGCGCCGGCATGGATCAAGCTGCTAAAATCATCTCTATCAATACCGATCCTAACGCGCCACTTCATGCTATTGCCGATTATGCCATTACCGGTGATCTGACCGAAATATTACTAAAAATGATCACAAATTTAACACGCAAAATAATAAAACAAAAAAAATGAATTACTACTTAGACAACGAAGTTCTAAAATTACAACTCTCCCACCCTTTGATGGAGAAAATTGTAAAATTGAAAGAAAATAACTTTGAATACGCCAAAGAAGTGCCGATTGCGCCGGTTGATTTTGAAGACGCCATTGATTCTTACCATAAAGTGCTCGAAATTGTGGGTGAAATTTGCGGCGATATCATTGCGCCCAATGCAGAAAGCGTTGATATTGAAGGCGTGCACGTGGAAAACGGTCGTGTAGTGTACGCTCAAGGCACACAAGAAAATCTAAAGGCGCTTACCGATGCCGGGCTTTTCGGAATGTCGCTGCCTTACAAATACAACGGGCTGAACTTTCCGATGGTGCCTTATGTGATGGCGGCAGAGTTAGTATCGCGCGCCGACGGAGGCTTTGCCAATATTTGGGGATTGCAGGATTGCGCCGAAACCATTCGCGAGTTCGCATCCGAAGAGATTAAGAGCGAGTTTCTGCCGCGAATTAACAAAGGAGATACTTGCTCCATGGATTTGACCGAGCCTGACGCTGGTTCAGATTTGCAAGCGGTGCAACTGAAAGCCACTTTTGATGAACAGACGAACTGTTGGCGCTTAAATGGCATTAAACGCTTTATTACCAACGGTGATGCGCATATTAAATTAGTGCTGGCACGCTCGGAAGAGGGCACGAAAGATGGTCGTGGGTTGTCTTATTTTGTGTATGATACAAATGATAACGCAGTGATTATTCGTCGTGTAGAGAACAAAATGGGCATCAAAGGCTCGCCCACATGCGAGTTGGTATTCAAAAATGCACCTGCAAAATTGGTAGGCGAGCGTAGAATGGGTTTGATAAAATATGTAATGTCGTTGATGAACAGTGCGCGTTTGGGCGTAGGCGCACAATCGGTGGGCATTTCAGAAGCTGCTTATCGTGAAGCATATAAGTATGCACAAAAGCGCGAGCAGTTTGGAAAAGCAATTCTCAATTTTCCGGCGGTGTACGAAATGTTGTACAACATGCGGGCAAAAATTGATGCTTCGCGTGCCATTTTGTATGAAACGGCTCGTTGTGTGGACGTTTACAAATTATGGCAGGAGGTAGCTAAAGAACGCCAGTTAACCTCGGAAGAGCGCGCCGAAATGAAACATTACAACAAATTGGCCGATGCCCTCACTCCGATGTTGAAACTAATGTCGAGTGAATTTTGCAACCAAATTTGCTACGATGCCGTGCAAGTGCACGGCGGCACCGGTTTCATGCAAGATTTTCCGGTAGAGCGCATGTACCGCGATGCCAGGATCACCACGATTTACGAAGGTACCTCGCAACTGCAAGTAGTAGCAGCCATTCGCGCAGTGATTAACGAAACCTATGCTGCATTAATCGAAGTTTTTGAAAAAGAAGAAGTTCCACAAGAATTTGAACGCATAAAATTTGAGTTGAACACCATGAGAGCCTATTACGAACATGCCAAAAATTTGGTTTCGGGCATGAACAGCGATGAAATGCTTGATTTGCACGCACGCCGTTTGGTAGAGATGGCAGCGTATATTATTATGACTTATTTACTTATGTTCGACGCCATGCGCTGTTCCTGCAATTGTTGCAGCTTAAAAGAATCGGCGCGCCATTTCTTGCGCTTAGGAAAGGCAATTTGTTTGGGACATTTAGACACAATTCAATACTCATCCTCATGAAAAAAGAAATCGTCTTTTGTAGGATAATCAGGCCATAAATCTTCAATGTTATCGTAGGCTTCTCCCTCATCTTCAATTTCTTTCAAATTTTCAATAACCTCCATCGGAGCTCCTGAGCGTAGTGCATAGTCAATCAATTCTTCTTTAGTGGCAGGCCAGGGCGCATCTTCCAATTTTGAGGCTAATTCTAACGTCCAATACATAAAAATGTTTTATTAGGTTTGTTTTAATGGGGGCGCAAAAATAAATTTTTATGGATACGAAAATGCGTCTTTGGGAAAATTTTATTTATCTTATTTTCAGATATTTTTCTTCCGTTTCTGATTTTATGTGGAGGAAACGCGCCAAAATAAAGAAATAATCGGAGAGCCGGTTTGCCATTTGAAGCAGCGTCAAAAAAGACTCATTTTGCGCACAAAAACAAGCTATTTTCCGCTCTAACTTCCTACAAGTTGTACGACAAATATGGGCTTGCGCAATAGCACGAGAACCTTGCGGCAGCAAAAAACTGTGCAATGGCGGCAAGTCTTCTTCCATTTTATCAATTTCCTGCTCAATTTGCGTTAAAAAATGCTCGTGAGAAATTTCTTTCCAGTATTGTGCATGTTTTGCTGTAGGGGTTGCTAAAATTCCGCCAATGATAAACAAATTTTCTTGAATTTCTGTCAAAAACGGCAGATCCTCTTCTGCAAGCAGCGCTCCAATGTGTGCGTTCAGTTCATCGCAAGTTCCGTAAACATCAAGAATGGCTTCCGATTTATGCACTCTGTCTCCGCCTACCAATGAGGTGGTACCGGTATCTCCGGTTTTGGTGTAAATTTTACTCATTTGGCGATTTGTAACTAGACAATAACTTTTTTATAAACTCCTGATGCTCTCCCGATACCCGTGTGAGTGGCGAGCGCAAATAATATTCTATGCGATTTTGCAGCGCCAAGAATGTTTTTACGCCGGCAGGACTTCCTTCTTTAAAACATGCCTGAATAATATCTAAAAGTTTATAATGAATTTCTGCGGCATTTATAAATTTTTCTTCTTGTGCCAGATGTATCATTTGTGCCATTTCAGATGGAAACGCATTGGCTGTTACAGAAATAAGCCCATCAATCCCTACAGCCATAAGTGGCAAAGTAATCGCATCATCTCCCGAAATTACCAAAAAATCTTCCGGTTTGTGTTTCACTAAATACATAATTTGATTCATCATTCCGGAAGCTTCTTTTATGCCGATAATATTCTCATGCTCAGCCAATTTCAGAGCAGTATCGGGTTCAATGTTACAACCGGTGCGAGTTCCTACATTATACAAAATAACCGGCAGCGGCGCATGGGCCGCCAGCATTTGATAGTGCTCAATGAGACCGGTTTGCGTAGGTTTATTATAGTAAGGCGTAACCGACAAAATGGCGCACACCCCTGAAAAATCGAAGGTTTTAAATTGTTGAAGAATGCAATGGGTAGAGGGACCGCCCATGCCCACAATAATAGGCACGCGGTTTTGATTTACCTGCACTAGTGTGCGCACAATTTTGTGCTTTTCCTCATCGGTAAGCGTAGGTGTTTCTCCGGTGGTTCCCAGCGCCACCAAGTAATCTACTCCGCTATGAATGAGATGGTTTGCCAATTCTTCCAAATTAGTGTAATCCACTTCGCCAGTGGATAAAAAAGGAGTAACCACTGCTACTCCCAAGCCTTTATATTGATTTATGAGATGCATGCTCCGGTTAATTTGAGTAAATAATTGTGAATGATTTTCAAGAGTTTAAGATAATCTAAGTGCTCTTCATCCTTAATATAAATATCGTACAAATCGTGCATATATTCATTGGCGCCCACTGATAATCCGGCTTTTGAAGTGGCTAAGATGTAGCGTAACGGCGGCAAATTATTTCGGGAGAGATCAATGAGCAGGTTAAAATCTTTATTTAAAAAATCATTGAGTTGAACAAAATCGGGTTTCCCGTACCAATTCAGATTTTTCTTTGAAAAATAATCGGCAGATAGCTGTTGCAAACAATAATAGGGCACTTTTTTCTCATTAATATACCCCACAAGCCACACGGTTCTATTGTGAGATTGAAGTTTTGAAAACAAATTATGAATCTCTTTATAAGAATCTTCATCAGTTATTTGGCAAATAATACCGATGGTTCTGGTTTGCTCTAAAGAAATAATTTTTTTTTCTCTGAAAGGTTTATGCTTTGCTATCGAACGTTTTAGTAAAGACTTCTTAATGCGATTTAACATAACTGTGGGTTTGGTTGTATGGGTGGGCAAAAATAGTAAAAAATAGTTCTCCACTTTTGCCAAAACTTTCTACCATCTGCAAAACAGTAGTAGAAAACTTTGCGCCTTTGCGAGCTTATATTTTCCCCCAAATCTCCTCCCTCATTCTAATCGACTCATTTCGAGCACATTCGCTAAACCGCTCTTCGCCGTTTTCCACTTTTTTGTACGCTAAAAGAATAGAACGAGAGGCATTCACTACGCCGCCATTCCCGTTTTTCAGATAGAGTGCAATATCTTCGGCTTTTCCACCCTGCGCGCCGTAGCCAGGAATGAGGAAAAACGTAGAATCCAATTGCCGGCGAACATCGCGCGCTTCATCGGCATGCGTGCAGCCCATTACTCCGCCAATAGAGGAGAAGCCACATCTGCCGAGATAATCTTTGCCCAACGCATTAATTTTTTCACCTACAATATTATATACACGCTTGTTGTCCTCCGTAGGCAAATATTGAATATCCTTTGCGCCTTCGTTAGAAGTTCTTATTAATACAAAAACGCCTTTTTCGTGGTCTTTTATAAATGGTAAAAAAGGCGAAATGGTATCCACGCCCATGTAGGGATTCAGCGTCATGAAATCGGCTTCAAAATCTCTTGAGAAATGCGCTTTAGCGTACATTTCGGCAGTTTTAGCAATGTCGCCGCGTTTAACATCGGCAATAATGAGTGCTTTGCGTTCGCGCAAATAGGATAGCGTTTTTCGGTAAGCTTCCAATCCTTGCATTCCAAAGGCTTCGTAATAAGCAATTTGCACTTTGTAGCATGCCGAAACATCTAAAGTGGCGTCAATAATTTGTTTGTTAAACGAGAAAAGCGCATCGCTGACATGGGAAAACGCTTTTGAAAAATGCGGGGGAAGATATTCATAATCAGTATCTAACCCTACGCACACGTGCCCTTTACCGGCTATATGCGAAAAAAGTTTATCTATTATCATAACTCTTAATTTTTATTTTTTAATTTTTTATTCTGTTCGTCAGTTAAAACTGACGGCAATGAATTGATTTAATCCAACTTCAACACCGCTAAAAATGCCGATTGCGGGACTTCTACATTTCCGATTTGGCGCATTTTTTTCTTTCCTTTCTTTTGTTTTTCAAGGAGTTTTCGCTTTCGTGTGATGTCGCCGCCATAACATTTTGCGGTTACGTCTTTACGCATTGCCTTGATGGTTTCGCGTGCAATAATTTTGGTGCCTATGGCTGCCTGAATGGCAATGTCAAATTGCTGTCTGGGAATGAGTTCGCGAAGTTTTTCACAAATTTTACGCCCAAACGGATACGCATTGTCCACGTGTGTTAACGAGGAAAGCGCATCCACCGAATCGCCGTTCAGGAGGATGTCCAATTTTACCAACTTCGCCGGTTTGTAATCGGAGATGTGATAATCGAATGAGGCATAGCCTTTTGAAATGCTCTTCAATTTATCGTAAAAATCGAAAACAATTTCTCCTAGCGGCAAATCAAAGGTTAATTCCACGCGGTTTGATGCGATATATATTTGATTGAGAAGTGTTCCGCGTTTATCCAAACACAATTTCATAATCGGACCAATATAATCGGCTTTACTGATGATTTGGGCGCGAATGTAAGGCTCTTCCACGTGGTCAATGGTGCTGGGCGAGGGCATTCCCGAAGGGTTGTGCACCTCAATAACCTCTTTTTTCGTGGTAATTACTTTGTACGAAACGTTGGGCACCGTGGCAATCACATCCATATCAAATTCCCGGTCTAATCTTTCCTGCACGATTTCCATGTGCAACAAGCCGAGAAATCCGCAGCGGAAGCCGAAGCCGAGCGCGGCAGAAGATTCCGGCACAAAGGTTAATGAGGCATCGTTGAGTTGCAGTTTTTCTAAGGAAGCGCGCAACTCTTCATAATCATCGGCATCGGTGGGATAAATTCCGGCAAAGAGCATCGGTTTTACTTCTTCAAAGCCGGAAATGGCTTTTTCGCAAGGACATCCTACATGCGTAATCGTATCTCCTACACGTACTTCCGCAGAAGTTTTGATGCCCGAAATGATGTAGCCTACCATACCTGCCGTCATGACATCGGCGGGCTCTTGTTTCAACTTCAAAAATCCTATCTCATCTGCATGATATTCTTTTTCGGTAGAAATAAACTTCACAAAATCGTTTTTGCGAATGGTACCGTTAAAAATTCTAAAATAAGCAATAATTCCTCTGTATGAATTAAATACGGAGTCGAAAATAAGCGTTTCGAGGGGCGCTTCGGGGTCTCCTTTTGGAGGAGGAATACAGTTAACGATTGCTTCTAAAATTTCCTCTACCCCTTCTCCGGTTTTGCCGCTGGCTTCTATAATCTCCTCTCTTTTACAGCCTAACAGATCCACAATTTGATCTTTTACCTCTTCGGGCATTGCCGAGGGCATATCCATTTTATTGAGTATCGGAATAATTTCCAAATTATGGTCAACTGCCAAATACAGATTTGAAATGGTTTGCGCCTGAACGCCTTGCGTAGCATCAATCAGCAACAATGCGCCTTCGCAAGCGGCAATGGAGCGAGATACTTCATACGAAAAATCCACATGCCCGGGTGTGTCTATCAAATTGAAAATATAATCGGTGCCGTTATGGTTATAATCCATGCGAATGGCGTGGCTTTTAATGGTAATGCCGCGTTCGCGCTCCAAATCCATGTTATCTAACACTTGATCTTGAAAATCGCGGTCGGTAATGGTACCGGTATATTGAAGTAACCTGTCGGCTAACGTGCTCTTACCGTGGTCAATATGTGCAATAATGCAAAAATTTCTTATATTCTTCATAGTGGGCGCAAAAAAATAAAAAAAATGAATAGAAAATTTCATTATCATAACGAAAAAATATTATTTTCGCCGAAAATTATCAACATTAGAAAAATAGGTTTTATGAATATATCAACATTAGAAACGGTAGTTTTTGAGCAAAAAGATTTTTTTTCAAAAGAAGACACAAGTATTCCACGTGTAGTTGATTTTCATGAATATATTGATACAGAGCAGATTGTTGTTATTTCTGGCGTAAGAAGGTCTGGGAAATCAACGTTATTGCGTCAATTTGCTTCATACTTTAAAGAATATAGGTATTTGAATTTTGATGATGAACGATTGGTGCGTTTTGAAGTGGATGATTTTGCAAACCTGATGTTGTTATGGCAGAAGCAGGGTAATTTTAATACCATTTTTTTAGATGAAATTCAAAATGTACCACAGTGGGAGCGTTTTGTTCGCCGTATTTTCAACGAAGGATATAAAGTGTTCATTACCGGATCAAATTCAAAACTGCTAAGTGGAGAGCTTGGCACACACCTTACCGGTAGGCACAAGACCATAGAACTTTTCCCTTTTTCATTTGTAGAAACGCTTATACTGAAAAAGATAGATCACAATCATGTAGTATCCACTTCGCAAAAAGCAGCGCTACTTGCCGCTTTTGATGAATACCTCTTAGAGGGTGGTTTTCCATATTATTGTAAAACAAGAGAAAAAGATTTTTTGATATTGCTTTATGAAAATATTTTGTATAAAGATGTGCTTTTTCGCTTTGCCATACGAGAAAAACGTACGTTCAGAGAATTGGCAAATTTTGCATTGTCAAATATGGGTAAAGAATTTAGCTACGAAAATGTTGCTAAAACATTGAATGTTAAAAGCAACACAACTGTAAAAAACTATTTGGATAATATGGAAGAAGCGTATCTTATTTTTACGCTGTCGAAATACGATTTTTCTCTAAAAAAACAATATACTTCCAACAAAAAGATCTATGTAATTGACAATGGAATGCGTAATAATGTAGCATTTTATTTTTCGGAAGACAAAGGGCGGTTATTAGAAAACATTGTATTTCTTGAGTTAAAAAGGCGCGGTGGCGATATTTATTTTCACAAAGACAAAAAAGAGTGTGATTTTGTGGTACATCGAGGAACACAAATAACCGAAGCCATTCAAGTTTGTTTTGAATTAAACGATAGCAATAAAGAAAGAGAATTAAACGGATTGTTAGAAGCAATGGATTACTACGATTTAAAAACAGGCATTATTGTAACTCAAAACCAAAAACAGGTGTACGAACTAAATAACAGGCAGATAAATATTTTACCTGCGTATGAATTTTTAACAAAATCCTACAACTAATGTTAGACAGAATAAAAGACCTTACCGCACAGTTAAATCGTCATAATTACAATTATTATGTATTAGATAATCCTACCGTTAGCGATTACGAGTTTGACAAATTGCTGGAAGAATTGATGCGTTTGGAAAAGGAATATCCCGATTTTATTCAGCCGGATTCTCCTACACAGCGCGTAGGAGGCGAAATTACCAAACAATTTACGGCTGTTGCGCACGTATTCCCCATGCTGTCGCTGGCAAACACTTACTCTGTTGAGGAAATTGAGGATTTTGACAAACGTGTGCAAAACGCATTGTTACAAAAAGTTGAATATGTTTGCGAATTAAAATACGATGGCGTTGCTATTAGTTTAGTGTATGAAAAAGGACGTTTGCTACGTGCCGTAACGCGCGGCGATGGCATTCAGGGAGACGATGTTACACAAAATGTGAAGACCATTAAATCTATTCCGTTGAAACTTTTCGGAGATTATCCCGATTTTTTGGAAGTGCGCGGCGAAATCCTCCTCACTCATCAGGCATTTGAAAAATTGAACGCTGAACGTGAAGATATTGGAGAACAGGCTTTTGCAAATCCGCGAAATGCCGCATCCGGAAGTTTAAAACTACAAGATTCTTCCGAAGTAGCCAAACGCGGATTGGATTGTCGCTTATACACGGCATTGGGCGAAAATTTGCCCGTTAAAACACATTTCGAGAGCTTTACAAAATTAAAAGAGTGGGGATTCAGAATACCCGACGTGCTTCAAAAATGTAACTCCATAGAAGAGATTAAAACATTCATTACCCGATGGGATGCTGAAAGAGAGCAACTTCTTTTTGATATTGATGGTGTTGTGATTAAAGTAAACGACATTTTTCAACAACAACAGCTGGGCGCTACCGCGAAAAATCCGCGCTGGGCTATCGCTTACAAATTTAAAGCTAAACGTGCGCTCACTCCGCTACTAAGCGTTGATTTTCAAGTAGGAAGAACAGGCGTGGTAACTCCGGTAGCTAACTTGCAGCCTGTGTTGTTGGCAGGTACAGTAGTAAAACGCGCTTCGTTACACAATAACGACATCATTCAACAATTTGATATTCACGAAAATGATTGGCTTTATGTGGAAAAAGGCGGAGAGATTATTCCTAAAATTGTAGGGGTAGAGCTTTCTAAACGTTTGCCCGCCGCGCAAAAAATAACCTTCGTTTCCCGTTGCCCTTTTTGCAACGCTGTATTGGTGCAAAAGGAAGGCGAAGCTGCGATTTACTGCCCCAATGAATGGGGTTGCCCACCGCAACTGAAAGGAAAATTGGAGCACTTTATCTCAAGAAAAGCGATGCATATTGATTCGTTGGGCGAAGGAAAGATTGAAATGTTGTTTGATAATGGATTAGTAAAATTGAGCGCCGATTTTTACGCGCTGAAACCTGAGCATTTATTAGGTTTGGAAAAAAGAATTATGGGCGAAGACGGCGCCGAGCGTATCATTAGCTTTCGTGAAAAAACGGTGGAAAATATGTTAGCCGGCATCGAACAATCGAAAAACATATCGTTTGAGCGCGTGTTGTTTGCGGTTGGAATCAGATATGTGGGCGAAACCACCGCGAAAAAATTAGCCCGCTATTTTAAAAATGTTGATGCGCTTGCCGCTGCTTCGAAAGAGGAATTGAAAGCTGTGGACGATGTAGGCGAACAAGTTGCCGAAAGCATTGTGCAGTTTTTCAACACAGTAGAAAATTTGGAAAACGTGGTGCGACTTCGGGAAGCGGGCGTGCAATTTGAGGTAAATGCAGCAACAGAACAACCGCTTTCCCACATTTTAGACGGGAAAACCATCGTTGTAAGCGGCGTGTTTTCCATTCCGCGCGATGAGATGAAGCAAAAAATTGAACTTCATGGCGGAAAAAACAGCGCTTCCATTTCAAAAAATACCGATTTTGTGGTTGCCGGCGATAACATGGGACCTGAAAAGCGGAAGAAAGCGGAAAAGTTGGGGGTTGCAATTTTGAGTGAAGGGGAGTTTGAGAATTTGCTTTGTTAAAATCATGGCTCAGACTACCACCGGTATCGCAAACCCAATCAACTTCTGAATCGCAATCAACAGTTTCATCTCATCTTGCGCGCAAAAAGTGATCGCTGTTCCCGTTTTTCCAGCTCTTCCCGTGCGGCCGATGCGATGAACGTACGTTTCCGGTATATCCGGCAAATCGTAATTGATAACAAGAGGCAAACCGCTAATATCTAATCCACGGGCGGCAATGTCGGTGGCAATCATCACACGTGTCTTGCCCGATTTAAAATTGCTGAGCGTTCGTTGTCTCGAATTTTGAGATTTGTTGCTGTGAATGGCTTCGCTGAATACTCCGGATCTGCATAAAATACGTGCAATGCGCTCTGCCCCGTACTTGGTGCGCGAAAACACCAATATGGAATCGCCTTTTGCGTTTTTTGCCAGGGAGGCTAAAAGCGCTCTTTTTTCTTCTTTTTCAACGTAATACACATATTGCTCTACAGTATCTACCACTGCGGCCTCCGGAGATATTTCAATTTTTACAGGATTGTGCAAAATAGATTTTGAAAGTGCAATAATTTCAGGCGGCATGGTGGCTGAAAAGAAAAGTGTTTGTTTCTTTTTGGGAAGCTTTGGTAATAAGCGTTTTATGTCGTGAATAAAACCCATGCCCAGCATTTTGTCTGCTTCATCCAATACAAAACATTCAATACGATCTAAATTAACAAAACCTTGTGCCATTAAATCTAACAAACGTCCGGGGGTAGCAATTAAAACGTCTATGCCTTTTTTAAGTTTCTCAACTTGTGGGTTTTGGTTAACGCCGCCAAAAACGAGGCTGTGTTTCACTTGCGTATATTTTCCATAATGACTGAAACATTCATCAATTTGTATTGCCAATTCTCTTGTGGGCGTGAGTATTAATGCTCTGATGGGGCGATGTTTGTCTTGAGAAGCTACTTTTGCTAACCGCTGTATGATAGGAATGGCAAAGACAGCCGTTTTTCCGGTTCCCGTTTGGGCGCATCCCAATAAATCTCGTTGACTGATGGCTACAGGAATACCTTTTTCCTGAATCGGTGTAGGCGTCGAGTATTTTTTTTCTTCAAGCGCCTTTAAAACAGGTTCTATAATATTTAATTCTTTAAATGTCATGAGTTTTTATAATTGTGTATGAGTAATAGAAATAACAAACAATGAAAGCTGAATTATCTTAGCTTTCATTGTTTGCTTTAATGAAATGAATGTGCTTTTTGGTGAAGTCTATTAATATCTCCGGGAGTTATACCCGCCGCCGCCTCTGCGGTCGTTGCGGAAATCTCTTTTCTCAGCTTTAGGTTTCGCTACATTAACGGTAAGTACTTTACCCTCATGCTCTACGCCATTTAATTCTTTAATAGCTTTTAATCCATCTGCTTCGTTTGGCATCTCTACGAAGCCAAAACCTCTTGATCTTCCGGTTTCTCTATCGGTGATAATGTTAGCCGAGGAGATCTCTCCGTACTCTTGAAATAATTCTTTTAAGTCAGCATCTTTCACGCTATAACTTAAATTTGCAATGTAAATGTTCATTTAATTTTTTTAGGTTAATCGGCGGCGAAAATATATAATTATTTGGGTAATCGGTTTTTTGCTAAATTATTTATCTATAAACGAAATTATTATTACTAAAAAGAAAATAAAAACGCATAAATCAGTGTTAATATTTCTAACAAATTCTAATAATGAATTGTAATTGCTCACATCATCCTGCGCCGGAACAAGAGGATATGCTTGCTCGTACCGATCGCATCATAGAAACTACCGGTACAAGTAGAAATGCTATTATTCCTTTACTCCAAGCGTTGCAAAACGAATTTGGGTATTTGCCTCACGCTGTAATTGAACGTGTTTATGAGAAGACAGAGATTGACCGCGCACAACTCATCAGCGTTTCTACGTTTTACTCTCAGTTTAGGCATGTTCCTTACGGGAAACATTTGATAAAAGTATGCACCGGAACCGCTTGCCATGTGAAAGGCGCCGGAAATGTTTATGATGCTTTTCGGCGTGAACTGAACATGAAGGAAGATGATATAACCACTGATGACCAACTTTTTTCCATCGAAAAAATAGCCTGTCTGGGCTGCTGCACCTTGGCGCCTGTAGTGCAGATTGATGAGAAAATTTATGGGCACGTGCTTCCGGCTAAAGTCAATAATGTCATTAATGACTTTTTAATACAACAGACTGAAAAAGAGCAAGAAAAAATAAGAAAAAACCAACGGAAAGTCGCCGGAGAAATACGACTTGGCATGGGCTCCTGTTGCCAGGCAAGCGGCTCTGCCGACATTTTCCGGGAGTTGAAAAAGGCGGAGCGCGAATTGGGCATTGAGGTTAGCATCAAGCCGGTAGGCTGTGTAGGCGTTTGTAATAAAGTGCCTTTAATTGATGTGGTGCTGCCGGATCATTCCATCGCCCGTTATCCCAATGTAAAGCCTGCTGAAATCAAAGAGATTCTGCACCACCACTTTAAGCCCGCAGGGCATTTCAAACGATGGAAAAACAGTCTGTTTCATCATATTGACATGTTTCACACCGATACAACATGGGATAATGTAGTTTGGAAACCGGAAAACGAACGCACCGGCATCATTGATAGTTTCCTTTCGGAACAAAAACATATTTCAACGGAAGGATACGGCTTTCTAACGCCGTTGAACATAGACGAATACATAGCCCACAACGGCTTCGAGGCGCTAAAAAAAGCACTTGCCTCACTTACCCCCGATGAGGTCGTAAACTCCACCCTTAGTAGCGGTATTCGTGGGCGTGGTGGCGGCGGTTTTCCCACCGGACGGAAATGGGAAATCGTAGGGGTATTGCGCGCAACGCCTCAACAACCCAAATACGTGATTTGCAACGGCGATGAAGGCGACCCCGGCGCATTCATGGATCGCATGATTCTTGAATCGTACCCGTTCCGTGTCATCGAGGGCATGATTATCGCCGGTTATGCCGTTGGAGCGAGTAAGGGAATTTTTTACATCCGGGCAGAATATCCGCTGGCTGTTGAACGCATCCGCACGGCAATTGAACTTTGCCGCGAAAGAAACCTGCTTGGCGAAAATATTTCCGGCACAGATTTTTCGTTCGACATCTCCATCTTTGAAGGCGCCGGCGCATTTGTTTGCGGCGAAGAAACCGCGCTCATTGCTTCCATTGAAGGCAAACGCGGGTTTCCCAAACAACGACCGCCATATCCCGCCGTTGAAGGGCTGAATGGTTGCCCAACATTGGTTAACAACGTGGAAACATTAAGCCAAATCCCTTATATTATCCGGCATGGCGCAGCCCACTACGCGCAGATTGGCACCCGTAGTAGCAAGGGAACAAAGGTGTTTGCGCTTGCCGGAAAGGTGAAACACGGCGGGCTGATAGAAGTGCCGATGGGAATGACGATTAAACAGATTGTTGAGAAAATTGGGGGCGGGGTTGATGGTGGTGGGGTTGTAGAGACAGGGCATGCCCTGTCTCTACTGAAGGCTGTTCAGATTGGCGGTCCTTCCGGTGGATGCATCCCTGCCGAACTATGCGACGTTCCGGTTGATTTCGACGCCCTCAGCAGCATGGGTGCCATGATGGGCTCCGGCGGATTGGTGGTATTGAGCGACAAAGATTGTATGGTTGATGTGGCGCGCTATTTTCTCAGCTTTTCCTGCGAACAATCTTGCGGAAAATGTACGTTTTGCCGCGTAGGCATCAGAAGAATGCTCGATATTTTAGACAAGATAACCTCAGGCGAAGCGGAAATGGGCGATATTGACAAATTGGAACAGTTGGCATTGAACATTAAAAAAGCCTCTTTATGCGGATTGGGAAAAACGGCGCCTAATCCGGTGTTAACCACCATTAAATACTTTCGTGATGAATACGAAGAACATATCAAAGGCGTTTGCCCTACCGGCGTTTGCAAAGCATTGGTAAAATACGTGATTGATGACAATTGCACGGGCTGTACCAAATGCGCCAGAGCCTGCCCAACGGGCGCAATTCCTTATACGCCCTATCAGGTGCACAGCATTGATGTGGAGAAATGCGTGCAGTGCGGGGTGTGCGTGGAAGTGTGCAGCGTTGGGGCGGTTAAAAAAGTGCCGGCGGAAGGATGAAAATTATTCGACAATATCGATTTCGGTCGGATTGTCGTTAGTCCAATTGCAAAATTTAATTCTGTTAATTCATTAATTGGCAGTCTGAGGGATATTCAAAAACCATTAATATTTTTATTTTTTGGGCGTGCCCACTCGCTTTTCCACCGCACACCTCTCGCCGCATACCTCCCACCGCATACCCACGCTCGGGTCGCGGTGGCTACGGGGTACGCTTCGCTCCCGTGCTCGCCTGCGGCTCGCACCGGCTTCGCCGCCCTCCGCCTCGCTCACGCAGAGGGAATAGCAAAGTATAGTGCAGGTTGACTAAAGGCTGAAAGCCTTGTAATCAATAACGTAGGGCAACGCCCTACGAAAGGACGTGCGTCCAAAGATAAGCCCTGAAAGGGCGTGATCATTTAGATTTCAGGCTTTCAGCCTGACAAACGAGATGACGCTCATTTCCATAGGGCGTTGCCCTACGCTATTGATTACAAGGCTTTCAGCCTTCCTATCCCAACGCACAAACCGTTGTATTTCCCCCTGCGTGAGCGAGGCGGAGGGCGGCGAAGCCGGTGCGAGCCGCAGGCGAGCACGGGAGCGAAGCGTACCCCGTAGCCACCGCGACCCGAGCGTGGGTAGGATGAGGCGGCAGGGGACAGAACGACGGCGGCAGAGCCGCCGCCGAACATAATTGAGCCGCCGCCGAACGTGCGGTGGAAAAGCGAGTGGGCACGCCCAAAAAATAAAAACTTTAATAATTTTGCCCTGCAATTTAGATTATTATACAAAGAACTTATGACACTTAAATACAAAACCGTAAAACACAAAACCATAAAAAGTTACAGAAAACTGTACTTAGAAAACCTTCCCGAACTGCAAGAGCTGTTTATTGAGTGGATAGTGGAAAAATCAAACTTTTATACCATAAACAACGCCGGCAAGGCAATAGGATATTTTATTGTATCCAAGCAAAATTCATTAGTTGAGTTTTTTGTTGATACTCAATATATTAATGAAGCTGCCGGAATATTTGAAAATATCTACAGTAAATTCAATATCGAAAATGTATTGTGCAAATCGTTTGATGCTTTGCTGTTGAAATGTTGCTGTAACGGCAAAATGAAATATAAAGTAGTAGGTCATCTGTTTAGAGATTACATAGATACAGCTCCTCAAGATATAACCGAGTTTACAAAAATAGAGCTTGCCGATGAATCGGATTACGATGATTTTGTAAAACATGATAATGAATTGTACGAAACAAAAGAAGATTTGAGATTCTTCTTAAAAAACAGATATGCCTTGAAATATTACATAGAAGATAAATTGATTGGCTGCGGGTTTCTTATAAAAGTAAATGAGTTTTATAACCATTGCGATATCGGAATGTGGGTGGATACGCCCTATCGAAATAAAGGCTATGCAACAAAAATAATATCCGACTTGAAGCAACGATGTATCAAAGACGGCGTTACAGTAACATGCGGATGCGCCGCAGATAATATTGCCTCAAGGAAAGTATTGGAAAAGAATGGATTTAGAACTAAACACGATTTGTTAATGTTTGGAAAAACAGAAGAAAGTATTCAGGAATTAACAGATTTTGTAAAAGAAAATATATAAATGAAAATCAAACTAAATAACAAAGAAACAGACGTTTTTGCAGGCGAAAAACTCATCGAAGCCGCACGGCGCAACGGCATTGAGATACCGGCTTTGTGTTATGCCACCGGTTTCCAACATCAAGCATCGTGCATGGTTTGCGTAGTGAAAAACTGCGAGACAGGGCAAATGATTCCGGCATGTGCTACCATTGTTGAGGAAGGGATGAGCATAGACAGCGAAAGTGAGGAAGTGAAAGATTTGAGGCGCCAATCGTTGGAATTGCTGCTGAGCGACCATATTGCGGTGTGCCGTCCGCCGTGCGATATCCAAAATTGTTCTTTGCGAAAACTTGCCATAGAATATCGTGCAAAATGGAACAGGTTTCCGCGATATTCGGCAATTAAAGAAACACAACCTCAGCATGTTAAAGGTAATTTGTGGTTTGATGTTGCAAAGTGTATTCGCTGTGGGTTGTGTGTGTATAATAGTAAAGATGGGTTTACGTTTAAAGACAGGGGTTTTGGGATGCAGGTGGTGTTGCCGGAGGAGAGTGTGGGGAATGTGGAGGAGAGGTTGTGGGAGATTTGTCCGACGCAGGCGCTTTATCTTGAACCTTGTCTTGAACCGAGATTTTTACAAGATTTGCAGGATTAACAGGATTTAGAGATTAATAGGATTATATGATTAGAAAAGGGATTTTTTTATGGATTATTTTTTTGTTGGGATTTAGTTTTTCTGTTTTGGGGCAGAAAGTTAATTATTCTCCGGCTTTTTTTGGACCTAATGCGTTGCCGGTGCCGGAGGTTACGGATGGGAGAATACCGAATTACACCCAACTTGGTTTTTCATCCGATTATTCTTTCGGATTTGGAGATCGAACGCTGGCGTGGCGTTGGGATGCTGAAGTGCCGCTGCTTCCGAAATTTGTGTCTATCAAAGTTTGGATGATCGCTCATGAAAATTATTGGCTAACTCCTGAGATTTCCCAGCTGCGCGACATTAACCCGCCGGTGTCTTCAGGTTGGGCAACGGGAGATGTTTACGTTCAGACACGCATTTCCGTTTTGAGAGAGAAAAAATATAGTCCGCAAATTATTATTGCTGCTGCAATCATAACAGCCTCAGGAGGAAAATTTCAGGAAAGGCGTTATTATGATACGCCGGGGTATTATTTCGATGCTTCCATTGCCAAATCTTTTACCATTAACAGTAAGATTTTAAATGATATTCGATTGGTTGGAAATGTTGGATTTTTATGTTGGGAAACGACCAATAGCACACAAAATGATGCGCCCATGTATGGACTGAATTTCATTCTTTCTAATGCATTGTTCACTTTTGAAAATCAAGTAGGTGGCTATTGGGGCTGGATGAACAACGGAGACCGGCCTTTAACCTATCGAACGAAATTGACATACAATCACAAATTTCTCGACATTTTTTTTCAGTATCAATATGGAATTATGGACTTTCCCTATCATCAAATTCGATTGGGATTTTTAGTTCCTATTCAGAAGTTGACGCCGAAGTATCCAATAAAATCTAAAAGTGAATCGGATAATTTATGAAAAAAAATCTCCTTTTATTATTATCAGTTTTTCTTTTATCAGCATGTAAAAGCTATACGGAAAAAAAAGACAATGTTTTAGAGAATTGGTGTATTTTCAGAGGCAACCCATCCCTGAGCGGCTATACGGAGGTCTCGCTGCCGGAGCATCCTGTTCTTTTATGGTCGTTTAAAAGCGATTCCTATACCAAATCTTCGCCCGTTGTATATCATAATGTAGTTTATTGGAGCGACAGGCGCGGGCGTATTTTCGGCGTAAACAGCGAAGGGAAGCAAGTTTTCGATTATGCTATGGAAACGGCGGTGGATGCCACCCCAATGATTTATGAATCAGTGCTATATATTGGGCGGATAGACGGAAAACTGTGCGCCATATCATTAGCCAAACAAGATACTTTATGGACTTTTGAAGCGGATGGGCAAATTACCGCCTCGCCAAACAGAATGGAGGTTAACCACAGAAAAGCGATTATCGTTGGCAGTTACGACACCCATCTTTATTTTATTGACCATAAAGAAGGAACGCAAATCAAACGTTTCGAATCGGGTTACTACATCAATGGGGCGGTGGCGCAAAGCAGCCACTACGTTGTGTACGGCGGGTGCGATGGCTGGTTTAGGGTGGTGGATTGTATTTCCGGCGTGCAAACCGACTCGTTGGAACTGGAGACTTACATCCCTGCTTCGCCGGCTGTTTGCGGAGATTGGTGCTATGTTGCCGACCATTCCGGAAATGTTTATGAAATAAAATTGGATAAAGGAAAAATCGCTTCATCCCAAAAAATCATGGAGCCGAAGGATGAAAACCGCATGATGGTTTCCGTTCCGGCGGTTTCAGATAAAATGGTTTACATTGTTTCTGATGACAGGCATATTTATGCTATAAACCGCGGTGGAGAAACCGCATGGAAATATCTCTTAAAAGGCGACACGGGCGAAAGTTCTCCGGTTGTCTGTAACGACAAACTGTTGGTGTGCACCAAAACCGGAATTGTTTCCATGCACGATGCAAAGACAGGGCGGTTGCTGTGGGAATACGATACAGGAGAGCAGATTATAGCTTCGCCGGCGGTGGTGGATGGGTGTTTTTATATTCTGACATTTAAAGGGACATTGTTTTGTTTCAGTCCCGTAGGGATTTAATATTGGATATTTTCTAAAAAATCGCTTTCCCCCTTGACAAACGGCTTTTCATGTTGTATATTTGCACCCTCGTAAACTAATATTAAAACTATGCGTAAAGAAACAAGCATCAAACTCTTTGAAGAAAAGAAAGTCCGCACCATTTGGGACGAAGAAAAAGAAGAATGGTATTTTTCAGTAGTGGATGTAGTGGGTATTTTAACCGAAAGTGAAAATCCACGCCGCTATTGGAGTGATTTGAAAATCAAATTAGAAAAAGAAGGCAGCCAACTGTACGAAAATATCGTACAGTTGAAATTGTTAGCTTCTGATGGCAAAATGCGCATGACTGACGTAGCAAATGAGGCGCAACTTTTTCGCATTATTCAGTCCATCCCATCGCCAAAAGCAGAGCCTTTTAAACTATGGATGGCTCAAGTAGCTAAAGAACGTTTAGACCAATTGCAAGACCCTGAACTCTCTATTGAACAGGCAATGTTTGATTACAAGCGGCTTGGGTATTCGGATAATTGGATTAATCAACGTTTAAAGAGTATAGAAATTCGCAAGGAATTAACTGATGAATGGAAATCGAAAGGCGTACAGGAAGGTCTTGAATTTGCAGTATTAACGGATATTATTACAAAAACGTGGTCTGATAAAACGACTAAAGAATACAAGCACTATAAGGGATTGAAAAAAGAAAACCTACGCGACAATATGACAAATACAGAATTAGTACTTAATATGTTGGCTGAGCTTTCGACAAAAAACATTTCTGAAGTTTCAAATCCGGAAACTTTCGATGAACATGCCCAAATTGCAATGCGAGGAGGTAAAATTGCCCACAATGCTCGTCAAGAATTGGAATTACAAACAGGTAAATCAGCCATTTCTAAACTTAATGCTAAAAGCTTGAAATCAATTGAAGGGGCAAAATGAATAAAGATTAACTCAATATGATACAACTATCAGAAATAACCAAAAAATACCCCGACGGAGAAAACTCCTTCAACCACGTACTTCGCGGAGTAAACATAAACATCGAAAGAGGCGATTTTGTCGCTATTGAAGGAGCGTCCGGCTCAGGGAAAACTACGTTACTTTCCATTTTGGGAACGCTGCTGCTGCCTGATACCGGAAGTTATGTAATGGATGGGGTAAAGATGAATGCTCCCGATGTGGATTATGCTGCCGTGCGTAACCAAAAAATCGGTTTTGTTTTTCAAGATCATCGCTTGATGCCGCAGTTGACGGCGTTGGAGAATATTTTGCTGCCCACGCTGGCTTTTCAAGATAAAACGGAAGATGCGCAGATAGATTATGCCAAACAATTAATGGAATTGACGGGCATAACTTCCATCGCAGGGCAATATCCGGAAACTCTTTCGGGGGGAGAAGCCTGCCGCGTAGCCTTGTGCCGTGCGCTAATTATGAAACCTTTGTTGCTACTCGCAGATGAGCCTACCGGACAGCTGGATGCGGAAAACGCCCGCAATGTCGCGCTGTTGCTGGCAAAAGTTAATAAAGAATTAGGAACAACTATTGTTATGGTAACACACTCGGACGAAACGGCAGCGATTGCCTGCAGAAGACTGACCTTACAAAACGGAGGTTTATCATAAAAAAAAATAAAAATATGAATACCCAACAACTGATCCGAAGGAGCATTTTCCGGTATAAATCTTTTTACCGCCTCATTGCCATCGCTGTGATGGTGGCAGTGGCGGTGATTACGGGAAGTCTTGCGGTGGGCGATTCGGTGCGCAACACCTTGGTTAAGAGGGTGGGGGAGCGGCTGGGGAAAACGGAAACGGTTGTTTTTTCGCGGTATTCGTATTTGGATGAAGGGATTGTTGACATGTTGCATGTAGGGGCAGGGCGCGCCCTGCCCCTACGGGGAATTTTGTTATTAAACGGTTTCGTTTCCATATCCGGAAAATTGATTCCGGTTACCGTTTGGGGCGTAGATGATATGGGCATAGAAAAAGGGCAGGCGAAAATAAACAGGGCGTTGTTTGATGAAATGAACGCCGGACAACACGAACACATCGTTTTGCGCCTGCCATCCGCCGGAATGGTGCCGTTGGGTTCCATGTTTGTAACAGATGCCTATACAACAAGTTTGAGATTGGAATCAAACTCCGTTATTTCTGTTGAACAAGGCGGTAACCTCAACCTGAAAAACGA
>WQWP01000011.1 GCA_009787485.1 Lentimicrobiaceae bacterium
GGAGAAAGGAGAAGAGGAGAAAGGAGAAGGCGCGAAAGCACGAAGGTACGAAGGAAACGGTAGAATATCCCCTTCAAATTTTGAAGGGGTGCCCGAAGGGCGGGGTAGTTTATATGAAAATCTCAGATTTATTTTCGAGTATCGCAACCATTATACTGACAATCTTTCTATTACCGAAACCTATTTAGCCGAAAACAACTACGAAGAAGCATTAGCTACTTTAGCAAATATGTACAAACAATTTGAAATTAGCGAAGAACAGCTACTCGAATTAAAAGGTTTGGAAACCTACACCCGGTGGTTACAACAATTGGAAAATGAAGAAAAAACTATTTACAACCTACCCGACTACGAAATTAAGCATTTGGTAAATTACGTTGAAACCAACACTGGTCGCGGCAGAGTGTTTGCTAATAACATTTTGTGTGTACTGTACAGTATTTGCATAGAAGAGGAGGTAGGAGGTATGTGGTATGAGGTGAGTGGCGATGAGGATGAGATTCCTCGCTACACTCGGAATGACGGCGAAAAATCCCCTTCAAATATTGAAGGGGTGCCCAAAGGGCGGGGTAGTTTATATGAAATTACCATTTACCCAAACCCCACCACCGGTGAATTGATAATTGTGAGTGGAGAATTGAGAATTAATAATATTGAGGTTTTTGATGTTTATGGAAGAAAATCATCATCTCATCATCCAATCACCTCATCATCTCATCAAAAAATTAACATCTCACACATTAATTCCGGCATTTATTTCGTTAAGATAACCACCAACTCAGGCGAGGTCGTTAAAAAAGTGGTAAAACAGTAAAAATTAAAAGACTCATTGCCGTCAGTTTTAACTGACGGAACAGAATATAAGACAGAATATAAGAATTTAAAAAATAAATATGATGAAATCCAAAACCCCCTCAAACCCCAAACCCCAAATCTCAAACCTCATACCTTTTCTCCTTTTCTCCCTCCTCCTTTCCTGCTTTCCTCTTTTCGCCCAAAAAACAATGATTACAGGAAAAATTGAAAACATCTGCTTTGAAAAAGTTGACTTGCAGTTGCTTTATAAAAATGATGGCGTTTCGTACGGAAATGCCAAAATTAATCCGGATGGATCTTTCAAACTCACTGCCAACATTCCGAAAACCGACCTCTATAAGTTGGCTTTCGATGATGGGCAAACATTTATGCTGTGTCTGTCTCCCAATCAAAATATTGAGTTGACGCTGGATTGCGAAACCCTTCCTCAGATATTAGCGGTGAAAGGATCTCCGAGTATTGAGTTTTGTAAAAACATGACGGATTTGGTCGGATCGGCAAAGATACTCTTAGACAGTGTAAATCGTGCATTGCAAACTGATAAAGAGGTGCAGTTTTACAACGAGTTTCAATCGCAATTTAAGCCTTTTTTAGATGCCAATACGGAAACCGATACTTACACCCTGCAAGTGGCACAACTCACCGATTCTTTACAACGATTTGTTAACTCGAAACTTATAAAAGGAAAAGTAGATCCAAAAGAAACAGATGTTTTTATTTATATAAGTTCCAATATTTTAAAAGAGATTGTTGCCAACCATTCAAAGTATAAAAATTACATACACAGCATGAGCCTTTTTTACGATTTTAAAAGCAATAGGAATGTCAAATTTGAAAATTTTTATACCACAAGTGTAGATAACTATCTAGATTTTTTGGAACAACGTAATGCCAAAATGGAAAGCTCATTCTCTGATTTTGTAGCTCAAATAGAAAACTTTTTGCTTTTCCGCGACAGTTTGCAAATACACGATTTGGCAGACAAGAAGAAAGAAAAAGAGTTATTAACGACAAAAATTATTGCACTTTCTCAAATAATTCCCGGTGTGAAGGATACGGAACAAAATCTGTTGACCTATATCAAAGCCGCAGACGGATATGGAAAATACGCCCTGCAAGAAGCGCAACGCCGTGTTTCTTCCATGGTTCAAAAATATCAAACATTTTTCGATACTGAAAATAAAAAACGGAGTGATGCTACAACTAAGTATTTGTTAGCCAATAAAAACGATCTTGCCGTGCTCATGTTCTTAGATCTTTTTCCAAGAGACCAACACGCGGCGTTGCATAAAGAAGTTATAAAAGCTTTACATGAGCAATATCCGGATCATCCTCTTGTAGCAGAACGTTATAAAGCGGAAAATTCGCCTGCAACTTCTACTGCTATCGGCGCTATGGCTCCCGATTTAGCTTTTGAAAATCCTGATGGCAAAATAATGAAGCTTTCCGATTTGAGAGGGAAGGTGGTGTTGTTAGATTTTTGGGCCGCATGGTGCCGCCCTTGCCGCATGGAAAATCCAAATGTGGTAAAAGCATATAATCAATTTCATGAAAAAGGCTTTGACGTATTTAGCGTGTCTTTAGACAGAGACAAAGCCAGTTGGGTAAAAGCCATTAAAGACGACGGGTTGATATGGCCCAACCATGTAAGCGATTTAGGTTACTGGCAATCGAAGGCTGCTAAGATTTACGGTGTGAATTCCATCCCAACTACATTTTTAATAGGAAAAGATGGGCGTATTATTGCCAAGAATCTTCGTGGGGCGGCATTAGAAAATGCGCTGAAGGAACTTTTTGATTAGATGAAACAACTAATTTAAGGATTTTAAGGTTTAAAAAATTAAACCCCTTAAATCTTTAAATTATTAAATTAAAAACCTTGAATCCTAAACCCAACATCTTCCTCGTTTCCAAATCTCCAAGGCGCAAGCAACTCCTTCAAGAAATGGGCTTCCCCTTTGAAGTTTTGCATACTAATGTAGAGGAAACCTATCCCGAGCATTTTACTCCCATACAAATCGCCGAATACTTATCCCAACTCAAATTAACCCCTGTTAATTTTTCAGAATATACTGAAAACGACCTGTTTATTTCTTGCGATACCATCGTTGTTTTAGATGAAATAATTATGGGAAAACCTAATACAGAAGCAGAAGCTGCTAATATGCTTCACCAATTATCCGGAAAAACCCACCAGGTAATCAGCGGCTTAACCGTAGCTTCTAAAGGAAAAACAATTACAAAGCACAGCATCACGGAGGTTACTTTTAAACCGCTTTCTGAAGAAGAAATACAATATTATATTCAGCATTACAAGCCCTTCGACAAAGCCGGCGCGTACGGCATTCAGGAATGGATTGGACTTATTGGGGTTACTTCCATTCACGGATGCTTTTATAATGTAATGGGCTTGCCAACACAGCTATTGGCAGAAATTTTAATTCTATATCCGTCAGTTAAAACTGACGGCAATGATAATTCCTAATTCTTAATTCCTAATTCCTAATGATAACATATATCAAAGGCACTTTAACCGAAAAAACTCCCGCCTACGTGGTCATAGAAACCGCGGGCGGTGTGGCTTACGGCATTCACATCTCGTTGGCCACTTTCTCGCAACTGAAAGAGACTGAAAATGTGAAATTACTGACTCATTTCGTCATCAAAGAAGATGCCCATCAATTGTTTGGCTTCTTTACGGAAGATGAGCGGAGTTTGTTTCGCCTGCTCATTTCTGTAAACGGAATAGGGGTAAATACGGCGCGTTTGATGCTATCCTCATTGAGCACCGATGAGCTCATCAATGCGATTGCTACAGAAAATGTTAGAGTCATTCAGGGAGTGAAAGGAATTGGGCTGAAAACTGCCCAGCGAATTATCATTGACCTCAGAGATAAAATTGGAAAAAGCACGCCACAAAATATTGAAAAAATCACGATTTCTTATAATAATAACAAAGCAGAAGCGTTATCTGCATTAGTTTCGTTGGGTTTTGCCAAAAATTCGGCAGACAGTGCGTTGGAAAAAACTGTTCGTGCAGAGGGAACGCATTTATCCGTAGAAGAATTAATAAAGAAGGCGTTAAAAGTATTATAAGAACCAAATTACACAACTTATTACACTATCGTGATTTTCTGGAAGCAAGCAAAATTTTACTTCATACCTGCGCTTATTGTATTTGCCTTATACTCGGCTATTTGGGCTATTCCGGTGCCTGAAGGTTCCCATTACAGCGGCAGCGCCTCAGGTTCATCATCATATTCATTTCAAGAGGATCACGATTTTTTAGAAGAAGTTGATTTTTTTATTGAAAGTTCCGACCTCTTTGCCACACCGCCCGCTCCTAACGATACCGGGTTGCGCGCCCCGATACCTCCTACCGATAATAATCCTTTAGAGCAAGAGTTTTACTCTCCATTTCACTTGAACACCCCTCCTAATGTTAAGCGTGAAATTGAATATGACCCCAAGACACATACGTACCAATTTCAACATAAAATAGGCACAACTCCTTACGGGCCGGGCGCCTACATGGACGTTAACGAATATATTGACTACGACTTACAAAAAGAGATAAGAGATTATTGGCGAGAACGGGGCGCCCGCCGCGTCTCGGGCCCTAACCGGAGAGGCGGGGGCGGAATTATACCCCAGTTGCGAGTGGGTGGAGATGTATTTGAAACCATTTTCGGAAGCAATACAATTGATATCAGACCTTCCGGAAATGTGGAACTGATGTTTGCCATTGTGCATAATAGCAATAAAAACCCAAATGTTCACGAGCGGATGCGCAAAAAAACCGATTTTAAATTCGATGCCAAAATTCAGTTGAGTTTAACGGCAAAAATTGGAGATAAAATCAGTTTTGATTTGAATTATAATACCGAATCTAACTTCGACTTCGATAATAAAATGAAACTCAAGTATGAAGGAAAAGAAGATGATATTATTCAATTGCTTGAGTTTGGTGATGTTACACTTCCGTTGAGAAGTTCTTTGATTACGGGCAGCCAAACGTTATTTGGCGCCAAAGTTGGATTAAGATTCGGCAAACTTGATATTACGGCGGTAGCCTCAGAAACCTCTTCACAAAAACAAACCATTAATGTTACCGGCGGTGCGCAAACACAAGATTTCTATTTCCGCGCAGATGAATATGAAGACAACAGGCACTTCTTTATAGCTCAATATTTTAGAGAAGGCTACAATCAGGCAATGTCTGAACTGCCGCTCATCGCTTCTAATGTGGTGATTACCAAGATTGAGGTTTGGCGCACCACCATCGGAGCAGCCCTATTGGATAACCGTAATATTGTGGCATTTACAGATTTGGGGGAATCAAACCCATCCAATAATATGTTTACCGGATTCGGCGGCCCTCCAAACAACGGATGCAATAACCTATTTAATATTGTGGACAGCTCGCGAATTAGAAATATGCACGAAGTTACCTCTTATTTGAGAGGCCTGGGCTTAGCCGCCCGCACAGATTACGAGCTAGTGGAAAGCGCAAGGTTGCTCTCGCCTAACGAATATACTTACAACTCGAAATTGGGATTTATCTCTTTAAGTACGCCGTTGCAGGACAACCATGTGCTGGCAGTAGCCTTTCAATACCAACTCATTGGCGACGATAAGGTGTATCAGGTGGGAGAATTTTCCAATGAAGTGTTTGCACCGCAAACCATTCGTGTAAAATTGTTGAAAAGCACGAACTTAGATATAAGAGGTCCGCTATGGAGGTTGATGATGAAAAACGTTTATAGCATCGGCGGTTACCAAATTTCACCGGAAAGGTTTAGATTAAATATCCTTTTTTCAGGCGATGAAGAGGGGATTCCTAATGGTTTTTTTACTAATTCTTCCAGCAAAGGGATTCCATTAATTCGCTTGATGGGCTTGGACAGGTTGAACACACAATTAGACCCGTTCCCTGATGGCATTTTCGACTTTATTGACGGGGCAGATATTAACGGAGGAACTATCGTTTCGCGTTCAGGTAAAGTCTTTTTCCCCACTATTGAGCCGTTTGGACAAGATTTGAGAGTGGCTATGGGTTATGACCCCGTCAGTAATACTTGGAAAAATCCCGCTGATGAAATTTGGGCAAACAGATACGCCTTCGACTCGCTTTATACGATGACTAAAACCATGGCGCAACAATTTACCAGCAAAAACAAATACTTTTTGGAGGGGCAGTACCGCTCGGCATACGGCGCAGAGTATAGCTTAAACGCATGGAATATCCCACAAGGATCTGTGGTGGTAAACGCAGGAGGAATGCAATTAATTGAAAATGTAGATTTTACAGTAAACTACAGCACGGGAACGGTTACCATTACAAATGATGGTATTTTAAAATCGGGAACTCCTATTTCAATTTCGGTAGAAAACAATTCTATGTTCGGAATTAACAAAAAACGTTTCTTCGGAGTGAATGTAGAATATAATTTCAGTGAAAACTTTATCATAGGCGCTACCCTTTTAAATATGAGTGAACGACCTATGTATCAAAAAGTTAATTTTGGAAATGAACCGATTAACAACATGATTTGGGGCATGAACCTTGCCTACAAAACTAAAGTGCCCTGGGTAACCAAATTAGTTGATTTTCTTCCTTTTCATAGTACAACTACGGAATCTACACTTCAAATAGAAGGAGAATTTGCGCATTTTGTTCCCGGACACAGCAGAGTGATTGGAAAAGACGGTACCACTTATATTGATGATTTTGAAGGCGCACGCTCTACGGTGGATTTACGTCAGTTTGGCTATTGGCATTTGGCTTCTACCCCACAAGGGCAACCCGACAAGTTTCGGGAAGTACTGACAGTAGATTCCTCAGCAGACCCTAGAATTCAATTAGCTTATGGCTACAACCGCGCTCGTTTATCATGGTATATCATTGACCAATTGTTTTATAACAACACTTCCGCCACGCCTCGAAATATTAGTCGTGATGAACAATCCAGGCCATATTCGCGTGCCGTTTATGAACCGGAACTGTTTCCTAAAAGAGAATATGCAAGCGTAGCAGTTTCTACCTACATGCCGGTATTGAATTTGGCGTTTTTCCCTGAGGAAAAGGGACCTTTTAACTATGATGTGGATGGTCGAGAAGGTTTCTCTAAAGGGATTAATAGAGATGGAACATTAATAGATCCGGCTTCGCGCTGGGGCGGAATGATGCGCAGATTTGATAACACTGATTTTGAAGCCAATAACTACGAATTTATTGAGTTTTGGATGATGGACCCGTTTATTGACAATCCGGAGCACAAAGGTGGGAAACTCTACTTTAACTTAGGAGACATTTCGGAAGACATTTTGAGAGACGGAAGAAAGTTTTTTGAAGACGGATTGCCGCCGGATGAAAGAAATCACGATGACTCTACTTTGGTTGCATATACCGTTTGGGGGCGCGTGCCTACCATTCAACAGATTGTAAACGCATTTGAAAACAACGATAACCGCCGCAACCAAGACGTAGGCTATGACGGATTATCTACAGAAAGAGAGCGATTATTTTTTGACAATACCTATTTGAGGCTTCTAAGAGAATCTTTCGGCGACGACTCAAAGGCTTATTCCGAAGCATGGAGAGACCCCTCAGGGGATGACTATAGATTCTATAGAGGACAGCATTGGGATAATGATGCTCCCGGCGAGCCCGGCGCAAGTATCATCCAACGTTACAAATATTTTAACAACTCCGAAGGAAACTCAACCGAAAATTTTAACAATGATCCGTTGCTCACCAATACGTTATCCATAGCCTCAAGCCTGCCTAATAGTGAGGATATTAACAACGATAATACGATGAGCGAAGATGAAAAGTATTATCAATGGAGCATAGATATTCATCCGGATATGATGAACGTAGGGCATAATTATATCAACGACATGATGCTGGCTATTCCGGAAAGATTGCCTAACGGTACGAATCCGCCAACCAAATGGTATCAATTCCGAATCCCTGTGAAAAGTCCGGAAGAAGCCGTTGGCGCCATTAATGGGCTCAACTCCATCCGATTTATGCGTGTTTATCTGCGTGGCTTTGAAGAACCTATTGTGTTGCGTTTGGCTACATTCGAACTGGTGCGTAATACCTGGAGATCTTATACGCAAGACCTCCTGGAAGACGGAGATTATTTGCCAGGTAATGATGGTGAAAACACCGAATTCTTAGTAGGTACAGTAAGTTTGGAAGAGAATGGAAACAGAAAGCCCATCAATTATAAAATACCGCCCGGCATTGACCGCCTCATCTCTTTTGCAGGAATGGCGAGCGTGCAACTTAATGAGCAATCGGTGAGCATGAGGGTAAAAAACCTACAGGACGGAGATGCCCGTGCAATCTTCAAAAGCGTTAATTTCGACATGCGCCAGTTCAAAAAATTAGAGATGTTTATTCACGCAGAAAAAATGTTTGAAGATGAAATAGTAAATGATGATGATGTTTCCGTGTTTATCCGTTTAGGTTCCGATTTCTCGCAAAACTACTACGAATATGAGATCCCGGCGAAAATGTCGCCTTGGTGGAATAATGATACGGCATCCATCTGGCCCTTGGAAAACAGAATGATGATTATATTGGATACGCTCGTCAATCTTAAACAAAGGAGAAATATTAAACTTCGACGTGGAGAACATATCAACGTGGCGTTGCCTTATTCGGAATACATATATGAAAATGGAAATAGAAACAGAATTTCCGTAGTGGGGATGCCCAATTTGGGAAGTGTTACCACCATTATGATTGGGGTACGAAATCCTAAAAAGAGATCACCCAACGATGGCGATGATATGCTGCCTAAATCGGTGGAAGTTTGGGTAAACGAGTTACGGCTCTCCGGATTTAATGACCGCTCCGGTGCAGCAGCATTAGGAAGGGTGCGCATGAACTTAGCCGACCTGGGAGATGTTGCCCTCGCCGGAACTATTACTACGCCTGGGTACGGAGGGCTGGAACAATCGGTTACACAACGACAAATGGCAACCACCTACTCGGTGGACTTTGCCACAAATCTTGACGGAGGGAAAATCCTCTTCCCCAAAAATTGGAATATAAAAATACCTTTCCACTACGACTTCTCCATGCAAGGTGAAATACCGGAATACAATCCGCTCAATCCGGATGTTAAACTAAAAAATGATTTGAAAACTTACTCGCCCGCAGAACGGGATTCCATTAGAAAAATTACGAATTATACTGTGAAACGCAATAACGTAAACGTTACCAATGTGCGCAAAGAGCGAAACCTTAGCGGCCCATTGAAAATGCGCCCATGGGATGTTGAAAACCTGGATTTCTCTTATGCTTATGCAGAAGTGAGTAAACATGATGCGGATATGGAATTTGACAACCAAAGAAGACATGAAGGAGAAATAGGTTATACTTTCAGCCACAATCCTAAAAATTTTAAAGTGGGATCAAAACCGGGGTTAAAATCAAACTGGCTGCAAATTATCAGAGATTTGAATATTACGCCGTTACCTAAGAGTTTTACCTTTAGAACCTCTATAGTAAGAGATTTTAACGAGTTTAAATACCGTCCGAAAAGCCAGGGAAATATCATCATAGATACCAGTTTTGTGAAGACTTTTAACTGGCTGAGAAACTACTCGTTGCAATGGGACATTACCACTTCTTTGAGATTTACTTACAATGCACAGGCAACTGCCCGCTTGGAAGAGCCGCAAGGTTTAATTGATACGCGTGAGAAAAAAGACTCCGTATGGCGCTCGTTCGGGCAAGGCGGCTTGATGACTTTCTATACCCAACGTTTCGATGTCTCTTATCAGATCCCCATCAATAAAATACCGATATTCAATTGGATTACAGCGAATTTTAGATACGCAGGAGATTACAAGTTTACCGGAGCGCCGCTTTCATTACGTACTCCCGAAATGGATTTAGGCAATACGATTGAAAACTCCAATCAACTTCAGCTTACCGGGCAAGCAAATTTAGTTACATTGTATAACCTTGTTCCTTACCTGAAGAAAATTAACTCGCCAACGCCGCAAAGAAGAGACGCTACCCCACCTCCTCCCAGATTCGGCACTCCACCCGATAAAAACAAAAAGTCGAATAAAGATAGTGTGGACAGACCAAATTACGGCAAAATTATCGGAGATGGAACGTTGCGTTTTTTAATGATGGTGCGTAATGTGAATTTCAGCTGGTCGCAAGGAAAAGGATCGCTGCTTCCGGGCTACATGCACACTCCCAATTTGTTTGGTATTAATTTTGAACACAATTCTCCCGGATTTTTGTATGTTTTTGGCGGACAACCCAATATTAGCAAAATGGCTATTGATAGAGGCTGGCTTACGCAGGACACGCTGCAAAATGCTGCTTTTCAGGAAAGATTTAATCAAACTATAAATTTCAGAGCCCAGGTAGAGCCGTTCAGAGATTTTCGCATTGATGTGATGGCAAACCGAACGGAAACATGGAGCTATACTGCATTTTTAAGAAAAGATGCACATGATGTAATCCGGCCGTTCTCCGAGATGACCACCGGTACTTTTAACATAACTTATGTAGGATTAAAAACATTCTTCAAAAAAAGCGATGATCTTTTTGAGGCATTCAGAGGAATTCGCCTTCAGATGGCTAAACGGATAGCAGAAAACAATCTTAACTCCAACCCCCAGAAACTAGATTCTCTGGGGTACCCCGATGGATACAGCACACTCTCACAAGAAGTATTAATGTACTCGTTCATGGCTTCTTACATGGGAAAAAATGCCGAAAAAATGAACATCAGTACGCCGTTTCTGAAAATACCTTTACCCAATTGGCAGTTAAGATATAACGGATTAACTAAAATAAAAGGCATGGCAAGAGTATTCCAAAACTTCGCCATCCAACACAATTATACATGTAATTATACGATTGGCAATTACAGAAATAATATTTTGTTTGATAAGAATGAAAAAGGCCCAACCGAACGTGATCAGTTAAATAACTTCATCCCTGAAAATGAAATTGCGCAAATTTCGATGATAGAAAACTTCAATCCTTTAATTGGATTTGATATGACGCTAACCAACAGCTTAATGATAGCGGTAAAGTATAACAAAGGAAGAAATTTAGCATTGAGTTTTGCCAACAACCAAATTACGGAAATGTCATCTAATGAGCTGTCGGTAAGTGCCGGATACCGTTTTAAAGATTTAAAAATCGGACTTAATTTTGCCGGTGCGAAACGCCAAATTGTAAGCGATTTAGTTATTGCATTAGGATTTTCCATGCGCGACAACACCACCACCTTGAGAAGAGTGGCCGAAGATGTAAGTCAAGTCTCCTCAGGCATGCTCACTTTCAATATCAATGCTTCTGCCGAGTACCAAATCAGCAGCATGGTAGGGCTTAGATTTTACTACGACCAGGTGCTCAATAAACCTTATATTTCTACGCAATACCAGAATACAAACATCGAAGCGGGGATAAGCGTGAGGTTGATGTTGACGCAGTAAGGGAAAAAGGAGAAAAGGGGAAAAGGAGAAGGGAGAAAAGGAGGGTTTACTTTTTAATTACTGCTTTTATCGGATTTAAAAACCTATCCAACAACCGCAGATCCTCCGTAATAATTTCAGCAATTCCGGTCATTTCTTGAGTAAATTCTAACGCTTTTCCATAATTGGTAACCAGCGAATCGGGGAAAACAACTTCCAATACAAAGTATTTTTGTCCCTCTTTATCTATGGGAACTAATGAAATATGAACTATTTCTACCCTTATCATGCCATACTCCATATAAGGATAGTTATCGAATTTAACATTTACAAATTGCCCTTCTTTTACTTTGCCTGCGCCGCGTGGCGGGAGCTCTATTTTTCCGATAATTTTGGTTTTATGCTGTGGTACGATGGTTGCCAACACTTCGCCGGCTACAATGTTTTGATTGTGCTGCCAATATTTTGTTAACGTTACGATACCATCAATTGGGCTGACAAGCAGATAGTTTTGCTCCCATTGGGCTAATTGCATTTGTAGTTGGTTAAAACTGCTACTAAGGGTTTGTAGTAGCTGGGTCTCTTGTTCCAAATCCTGCTGTTGTAATTCAAAAATGGATTGTTCTAATTGAGCTATAGACAATAACAAATTATCTAACGACATTTTGGTGTTTTCAAAAGATTGCAGCTCTTGCAAATATGTTCCCCGTGCGCGTTCAAATTCTGCGGCTGAAATCACTTTTTGAACAAACAGTGCGGAGTCTATGGCATATAATTTTTTGTTACTCTGTAGTTGACTTTCAGCAAAGCGAATTTGTGTTTTTGTTTTGGCCACGATTTTTTGATATTGTGTAATTTGCCTTTCAATAGCAGCAATTTTTTTAGCGCAAAACTGCATTTCTAAAAAGAAAAGGTAATCACGGAAGTTTTTCACAAAAGCCTCATAAACAGGTTGAATTTCACCTAACTGTGCAGAAGGGAGAAAGGAGAATGGAGAAAGAAAATCCCCTTCAAAGTTTGAAGGGGTGCCCGAAGGGCGGGGTAGTTTGTCTTCATTAGTAATTAAACTTTTCAATTCCATAACATCCGTAAAATTGGCGGGATTTTCAATGAGGGCAATAAAATCTCCCTTTTTTACCAATTGCTTCTCCGATACGAAAATGGTATCTATTCTGCCGCTACTTCTTGCCATAAGACCAACAGGAAGGTTTTCTGTAGTTACGGTAATATTAGCAGTAAGAATATCAGGATATTTCAGAAAATAACTACCCACTACCAACCCTGCTACAACAATGAATATGATGCTGATGCCCCAACGGATAATCCAACGTGGCGGGCGACCGAGAATTTCTTGCACGGCGGGGCTTTTGAGTTCAATTTGTTTTTCGTTCATACTCTAATTTCCTAATTCTAATTGATTCTTAACCAATTCATAATAAACCCCTCGCAACGCCGTAAGCTCCTTATGCGTGCCTTGTTCCACAATCCGCCCTTTTTCCAACACCACGATATTATCGGCATTTTTTACTGTACTTAAACGATGCGCCACTACCACTACCGTTTTGCCTTCAAAAAATGTATCCAAATTTTCCATAATCACTTTCTCATTGTTGGCATCCAAGGCATTAGTCGCTTCATCGAAAAAGATAAATTCCGGGTTTTTGTAAACAGCGCGGGCAATTAAAATGCGCTGGCGTTGCCCTTGACTGATGCCCTGCCCTTCCTGACCGATTTTGGTATTGAAACCCAACGGCATACCCTCTATCATCTCTAAAATATTGGCAACTTTGGCGGCATGGAGTAAACGCGAAGTGTTTATAATTTCGCCACTTATAGCAATATTGCGAGCGATTGTATCTGAGAAAATAAAACCGTCTTGCATTACCGCGCCACAGTTTTCCCGCCATAAATGCGTGTTGAGGTTTTGTAAATTATATTCGCCTACTTTTATTTCGCCTACTAAGGGTGGATAAAAGCCCAACATCAACTTTACCAACGTGGTTTTTCCGCTACCGCTCATACCGACTATCGCTGTAACTTTTCCATTTGGTATTTCTAAATTAACATGATCTAAAACAGTTTCGCTATGCGGACCATCATATTGAAACACGAGGTTTTGTATGGAAATATCCCGTTTTTGCGGTAACATCGTAATTTTACTTTCGTTGGGTTTTTCTTCGTCTTCCCTGTTGTGAATTTCGCCTAAACGCTCCAAACTGATTTTGGCATCTTGCGCCGATTGCACAAAACCAATCAATTGACTAATAGGCGCATTAAGCTGTCCGATAATATATTGCACTGCCATCATCATGCCCAATGTCATGTTGCCGGTAATGACGGCTTGTGCAGCAAAAAATGAGATGATAATATTTTTGGTTTGGTCTATAAAAAACGCGCCTGCTTGCTGGTATTGGCTTAATGCCAAACCCTTTATACTTACTTTGAATAGTTTTACCTGAATGTTTTCCCACTCCCAACGTTTTTGTTTTTCGCAGTTGTTGAGTTTTATTTCCTGCATTCCGGTAATGAGCTGATATAAATTGCTTTGCTCTGCGGAAGCTTGGGCGAAGCGTTTATAATCTAGTTCTTTTCGTTTTTTAAGGAAAATTACAATCCAAAGGACGTAGAGGACACTCGCAAATAGAAAAATTCCGAGTATTTTTAAATTATAAAGACCTAATACAACGGAAAATATAATGAGGTTAAAAAACGAAAATAACGTATTTATACTGCTTGATGTAAGAAAATTTTGGATACGTGAGTTATCATGTATCCGCTGCATAATATCGCCAATCATCTTAATATCAAAAAAACGGATAGGCAGTTTCATTAACTTAATCAGAAAATCGGAAATCATTGAGATATTGATTCTTGCTGTGATGTGCAGCAATATCCAGCTTCGGATAAATTCTACTACGGTTTGACTGGTAAATAAAATTAATTGCGCAATGAGGATTAAAGTTACAAAACTTAAATTTTGATTGCTGATACCGTAATCTACAATGCTTTGGGTTAAAAATGGGAAAATAAGTTGCAGCAATGAGCCTAAAAACAATCCTAAAAAGAGTTGGGCAATATATTTGTGGTATGGTTTGAGGTAGTGGAAAATGTAGGAGAATTTTGTCCGGTCGCTTTTTTCGTCTTCCTGTTCGTAAAATGCTGGGGTTGGCTCTAATAGCAGTGCAACGCCTTCCTCTTCGCCGTCTTTTTTTGTGCTTAACCAATGGGTGCAAAACTCCTCAATAGTAAAGTCAATTAATCCATGTCCCGGATCTGCAACCCTAACAACCCCTTTCTCCCTTCTCCTTTCTCCTTTTCTCCCTTCTCCCTTTCTCCCTTTTATATCGTAAACCACCACAAAATGCTCCTGCCGCCAATGTACGATGCACGGCAATGGGACATCTTCTGCCAATTTTTCAAAATTGAGGCGGGCACACATTGTTTTAAAACCTAACATCTCTGCTGCGTCACTAATACCTAACATACTCACGCCGGCACGGGTGGCAAAGCACATTTCCCGCAGCTTTTGTATGGTGTAGTTCTTGCCGTAATGTTTGGCTATCATTGCTAAGCAGGTGGCGCCACAGTCCATAGAGTCGGGTTGGGAAAGATAGGGGAAGGTGGGCATTGGGAATTAGGAATTAGGAATTAGGAATTAGGAATTGGGGATTAAGGGTTTTCTCTTTTTTTTAAGGAGTTATAGTATCTAAACAGATAATCATACAAAATTAGTTCATGTGTGCGTTGTTGCGTTCTGAATAAACGATTCAGTGTCATGTGTGTATAGCTTGATAGCAGTTCGTTTAAAGATGGAGACTCTGTCTCCGATATTTTGCTTTTAATTTCTTCGATAATATATTTCGATTTTTCGGAGCCTTCTAAAATCGGTTGAAATAACGAAATATATTCTTCATTGTGTTCGCTGTTTTTATCCAATATTTTTTCAATGCGATTTTTTTCTGCGCGGTACTTTTGTCCGAATTGCCGGCGAGAATCTGTATTGATGTTAAATTCTTTACCAAAGTTTTCTTGCAAAGTATTGAGCAAATTGCATTTTTCTTGTAACGAATAATTGAAATCGGTTAATAAAGTATCTATCATTTTCAAGCCCAGCAGCCAACGTAAGGTTTCGTCTTGTTGAACTTCTTTCAAATCTATTGCCTTGCAGATCATTTCGCTACTAAGGGAAAATAGCTTTTCGCTCAATTCGATTAATTCGATGCCGTAGCGTTCTATTTCTCGTTGGTAAGTATCTGTTTGAATCTTCCATGCAAGATTGTGAATTATATAATGTTGCATAGCAGCGTTAAAGTGATGAATAATGGGAGTAATATTTTCATTTTTAACAACATGAAAGCGGATTCTTAAATGAAATTGCGGGTCGGAATAGCGAATGAAAAACCAGTGGTTAATCAAGTTTTGTTTTAATAGAGATTGGGATAATGGGAAAATGGTCTCTGTCAAGATCGTATCTGCGGTTTTAAAGCCGGTGTAAACTTTAAAATAAAGCCATTCATCGCCGGGTATGAAAGTTCGTTTTTTTATCATATTTTCCAATGTTCTAATATTCTAACAATAATACCTTAAACCTTATCTTCCAAAGCCCCCTTAGTAGCACGGAAATTTAACCCACACAACATTTACCCTTATTCCCTTATTTTCTGTTATTTTATTTAAAATAAGGGAATAAGGGTGGTTTTTGGTGAGGATATCCGCGTTGGCTACTAAGGGGGCCTTAGAAGATAAGGGTTTTTCTGTATTCATTTTTCAATCTTATTTTTGTGAAACGTAATAATAAACTCATTTGTAAAAGGATTCCCCTGTTCATCCTTTACCACAGCATTTTGCATATCAAACAAAAACTCCTTCAATTCAAACGAAGGTCGTTTTTTGATAGCAGAAAACAACATTTTTACACTCAAAATATTCTCAAAATCAACCAACAATTCATTATCTCCTTCTGTAAGTAATGCCAATTGAGGAATATTCCGCTCTTTTCTCCACGCTTGAATGTTGTTTTTGATTTCCGTATTGTTTTGTTTTTCAATCAATTTCTTAAAGTCTTCGGTTTTTACTTTCCATGTTGCCAATGCTAAGATTGTATTTTTATACACGGCGCGGGGCAAAAAATCAAACTCATTCGATAATGCTCCCCAATTAAACCCGACGCCTCCCCGTAATCCCTGCGTTTGCAAATCGCATAAAAAATGATACACCGGCATGGCGTTCACCGAATAGTTGTGTGCAGTGCTCAGCCGGGGAACAACCTCCTTGTTTAATCTTTTGGAACGCAACACAATTTTGCCTTTGCGAACTGAAACAAATAAATCAGAGAGTGAAATTTGGTAATCTAACGAGACTGAAGATTTGGCTAAATAAGGAATTTCATAATCTCGCAGCACAGGGCGCAGTAAGATATTACCCAATCTGGATTCGGGAAGGTGTACAATTTCTGCGTAAATTTTGTCGGGATTTTGTGAGGATTCAAAATGAGTAATCTCTTTTACGTATTCTTCTAATGCTTTGTTCACATGGCAGAATCTGCCCAACATGTTGGCGGCGCTGGAGCCTCCGGCGGAGTGGAGGTAGATATTGGTAGAGACGGGGCGCGCCCCGTCTCTGTTATCGCAAGAAAAAATCTCGCACATGCAGGAGATGGTTTGAGGCAAATCGTCCCAGTTGGGTTTTAGAAAATCGAAGTCTTGTTCGGTAAATTCTACGATGTGGGCGGCTGATTTGTAGCTGGTAATGAGCTTTTTGTGCAAAGTCGAAGTGATTCGACTTAAGTCGATAGAATTTGATGCAGGTTCTTTATTTGGAAAAATGTACCCTTCCAATAATGGGCTAATATCGCCGGTGTTGGCGGGGTATCCAATACCGCTTTCAACATCTAAAACCATTAGTAGGGGCATTTCGCGCTCTTCGTATCTTTCGTAAAAATTTTCTGCAATTTTCCGTAGAGACGTGGCGCGTCCTGCCTCTACCGCGGTCATCCTGTTCATCAGCTCAATCGCTTCCAATATTTCATCTGCAATTTTGCTACTAAGGGTAGCATTTTCAACAGGTTTAAACATGTCAACCTGAAACAGGTAGTTTTTTTCGTAAGCGGTTTCGGTGGTTTTGATGATTTCTTCGGCTTCTTTGTAAAGGTTAAGGGTTTTTCCGGGTTGTTGGGTGTCCATTTTTTTTAAGAGGGCATTGAGCAGGAAAAGAGGAGATTGCTCATTTATTCGAGATTCCTCGCTATGCTGCGCTTCATGTGCGTACGCTTGTTCGGGATTCCTCGCTACGCTCGGAATGACGGGGTGCTTCGCGATAGACGGGGCGGAAAACGCGGCGGCGCAAGCCTGTTCCGAGCATTCGCGAGGACTCTCGTGCGCCGCCGCGTTTTCCGCTCTTACCACACAGCGAGTGCCATCGTCATTCCGAGCGTAGCGAGGAATCTCTTGCAATACATTGAGTACCTGAATTAAAAAATCCTTCCCCGTTACCTCCGGCTCCAAACCACTCACTAATATTTGATTATCAATTAACTCTGCAATATAACTTTCCGCTTCTTCTTTACTAATGTTTTCTTCCGGAAGCATTTCAAGGACTAAAGAGACTAATGCGTCAAGAGTGGCTCCTTTTTGTGCAAAGTGTATGATTTTCTCTAAATATTCTGAAAAATTAACAGAAGAAATTTGATGTATGCGTCTCGATTTTTTGTAAAAATACTCCACAAAGCGCAGTTGTTCTCCCAACACATACAAACTCGAATTGGGATAATATTTTACATTCCGCCGTACTGCTTCGTCCTTGCCCATATCTTGCGCCAACGCACACAAATAGTGCATATCCAACCTCGTATAACGACGGTAGTTCGATATTGCCGGCAACACAATTTGCGCCTTTGCGCCTTTGCGTGCTTCATTTCCCTCAAACTCCCCCACCGAAACCCCCGCAAACAACCCAAACGGCGTACACCGAGACGTCATTCGCGAAAAATACCGCAAAACTGCATGCTTAAACTTCTCTATATCTTTCTCTTTGGTAAGATAACCGGATAGAAATTTCCCAATCTCCTCATACAAAACCGGACTTGCCAAGAAAATAGCTTCCTGCAATAACGGATTCTCTAAAAACCATTTCCACCATCCCTCGTCTTGCTCAAGTTTTTCCATTTCCAAAAAAAACGCATTTACCGGAAATACCGGCGTGCGGAAGACGAAGTTTTGAAAGGGGAGGTATTGGGGCATTGGGAATTGGGAATTAGGAATTAGGAATTAAGAGAGGAGTAAGCATTCATCCCAAGTGGGTTCTGTTTCATAGTAGTAGGTTAACATTGCCAAGCCTATACCGGAAATACCATCTAATAATCCATATTTATTTACCCATAGAGGTTTACCGTCAGAGGCTTCATAGGTTTTATAACCGGCTAATCCATCTTCAAATTTTGCCATCTTCAAGGTTTGGTCAAACCAATAATCCGCAGCTGCTTTAAATTCCGGTAATTTTGTATTCCACCACATTCGGTAAAAAATATGCCCAATTCCGGAAGTACCATGACATAATCCTGCATCTACAACATTCTCTCTTTCTAAATTTTTTCTTTGGGTGGCAGCAAAAATAAATATTTCCAATGCCTTATCTATCCAGGCATTTTCTTTCAAAATAATACCTGCCTGATATAAAGCGGAAGCAATACCCAAATCTCCATAGCACCACGCCAAACGACTTTTGTAAATGGTGGGTGTGCTTTCTAAAGCAAAATTTGGAAAACAGCTACCATATTTATCTTTGTCTATTTCTTGGTCAAACAAGTATTGCACAGCGCCTCGCAACAATTTTTCTGTTTTTTCTTTATCAATGCTTTCCATTTTATAGATTTTTGATAGAAATGCAATGATACTCGATATGCCATGCGATAGCGCGATATTATAGCCTTGTTTAAACGGTTCTCCGCTTAATGTGGAGAGCCATTTTATGGAACCATCTTCTTGCTGAATGCTCATTTTTTCCAAATCTTCTAAAAATTGGTTTAATACCGAAACATGCTCTTTCTTCTTGGTTACTCTTTTGGAGAAATAGAGCGCTACACCTATTCCACCATGCAAAAAGTCGTAAGTATTTTCCAACATAAAACTTTTTAGTGTTTGCTCAAGATAGCTATCAAATTCTTCCAAAAGAATATTAGTATCGTAATCTATTATTTTTCTTTGGCTTAAATATTCATAGAGCCAGCCAATGCCTGCCAAACCACCACAATGAGTGCCCATAAAGTTTTCATTGGCTAATTTTTCTTCTAAAACATAATGTAAATGCGACAATTTTTCTTGTGATATTTTTTGGTATAGAAACAATTCACTGCAAGTGAGAATTTGCCCGCCAAGTCCTGTTAATAATCCTATTTCAGGAGCGAGATCAGAGGATAAAACTTGGGTGATTTTGTCTATCTTTTTTATCATTGTTTTCTTTTTTTATCAATGAAATAAAAGGGTTGCTCGAAAAAGTCTTTTTTTAGCAACCCTATAGCAATTATCCGGTGACGGGAATACATGTTACGTCTACAAGAGGGTAAGGAGCGCATGTAAATTGATTATTGTAAGTAGGGCAATTACATGTATTATCGCCTGGACAAGTCTTACAAGTAGCCTGTTCACAAGTTTGTTGTGTTGTCGGAACTTGTGCAGCTTCACCTTCTCCTCCGAAAACTCTTTCGGGGTTATTCAGATAAGCAATTGCTTGCTTATTAAGAGATAGTTTTTTCATAATAAAGGGTTTTGATTAATAAATAGTATTTTTTATTGGTACTCTTATATTTATAGCCACCGAAATACACAAAACGGTGGCTTGTCTGCTTAAATTTGTTTTGCATAAAAACCAAATGTTTGTTTTCATAAATTTTACTTATAATTATTTTTCTTAACAATTTTATGCGTAAAAGTAGCTTCATTTGCAATTATATTAACAATATAAACACCTTGTGGTAAATGCGAAATGTTGATTAGATGATGAGATGATGAGGCGATTAGATGATGAGATGATACTTTCCTTCCGTAAACATCAAAAATTTCAATACTATTAATTCTCAATTCTCCGTCATTGCGGACTTGATCCGCAACCTCAATTCTTAATTCTCCCATAGTAGGATTAGGATAAACGCTAATGTTCGATAAAACATTCTCCGCTATCCCCACCTCATCAACAACCATAAGATCAACGGTTACTTCGGCAGGATAATAACTATTTGAGGCTATTGCAGCATTAGTCATGGTTACAGTATAGATGCCTAATGCGTTAAAAGTAATTTTACCGTCTGTTACGGTATAATCGCTTTCAGGGGCAGGGTTGCCATTTTTAGCTACCGTATAGTTTGTAAACATTCCATTAAATACCGATTGATCTGAAAAAAGCGCTTTGCCACGCCCAACACGCTGCGGCAGCATGGTTTGAGTTCCTAATAGTTTGGCATCCAAAACATTTATCATTTCAGAAGCAGCATATAGATCGGAAAGCGGAAGACGGTTATTGTAAATCCATAAATCTTTTAATCTTGTGCAACTGCTAACATCTAAATTTGTGAGCTGGTTATTGTAAGCATATAAATATTCTAAGTTTCTACAACCTCTTACATCTAAAATACTTAGCTGATTATTGCTGCAAGATAAATAGGCTAACCTCGTACAACCGCTTGCATTCAAACTTGTGAGTTGATTTCTGCTACAATATAATTCTTTTAATATCACACAGTTACTTATATCTAAATTAGCGAGATAATTATCGTGGCAATATAAATATTCTAATCTCTTGCAATTGCTTATATCCAAATTTGTAAGCCGGTTATCATAGCAAAATAGCTCTATTATTGCTGAAGAACTACTCAGATCTAAACTTTCGAGTTGATTATTGTTACACCGTAAATATTTCAATTCCTTATTGTTAGTTACATCTAAACTTGTGAGTTGATTAGCATTGCAATATAAATATTCTAATTCCTTACAAGTGCTTATATCTATACTTGTTATCTGATTATCGCCAAAATTTAAAAATGTTAGCATCGTTAAGTTGCTTAAATCTAAATTACTTAGCTGATTAGAGAAACACATAAAGTTTATTAATGCATTATTGTTACTTACATCTAAACTTGTAAGTTTATTATCGAAACAATATAAATATTTTAATTTTGTACAACCACTTACGTCTAAATTTGTTAATTGATTAGTGTTACAACGTAAAGCCACTAAATTTTTACAATTGCTTACATCTAAACTACTTAGCAGATTATAAGGAGATTCAAAAGAAAGCAATTCGCACTCTTCAGTATTTGCTGTAATTGTTACCGTATAGTCATTTGCAGCATTATAAGTATGGCTTAAATGTTGGAATTGTCCTGTTCCGGTATAAGTTTCAATATCTGAGCTGTCACCCCAATCAACGGTAAATGTCTCGCCAATTGTAGCCTGAATATAAAAACTTTTTGACGCAATTGCTCGCCAGGTAAAAGTTATAATGTCTTGTGCAAAAGTGCTAATACTGCAAGCAAATATTCCTAATAGTATAACCGACAATTTTCGTTTCATTGCATTTTATGATTCGTTTTGTTTATTTTTTCTTGTTATCATTGTTTAATAACCTTTATCATTTCGGAAGATCTATCTGAAGTTATTTTAAAGAAATAAATTCCGGAATTAAGATGAGAGATGTTGATTAGATGATGAGATGATGAGATGATGAGGTGATTTGATGATCGCTTTCTCCCCAAAACATCAAAAATCTCAATACTTTTAATTCCCAATTCCTCATTCCTAATTCTTAATTCTCCCATTGTTGGATTCGGATATACCGAAACAGAAGATATTTGTTTTTCCGGTACACTATTGGTGTGGTCTAAATAGCACTGATAAAAGTTTGGGATTCCGTAACCCGTTCTATTATTCGGGTTGCTATAGCGATCTCCGTATTTTCTAATTAAATTCATAATTTCTAAGGCAGAATACTGAGGAAGCGCTTGCCATAAACATGCTGATAATCCTGCAATTATAGGGGCAGCAGCACTTGTCCCTCCCCCCTGCCTTATTATACCATTAGATGTTATTATCCAGGCGCCATCTCCAGGAGAAGCCACATCAGGTTTTACGCGCCAATCAGCAGAAGGCCCATAAGATGACATTGGATTTACCACACCATATTTGTTTACCATACCTACAGCCAAAATATCTTTTGCATCTGCAGGACGAGTAATATGGCGCCAATTAGAGAGTCCCTCATTTCCGGCACAACACACAAAAATCACTCCTTTATGGGCTAATATGGAAGCTGTACGAGAAGCAATGCTTGCCATACCATCATTGTCGGCAGAGGTATATATATTTTGCCACTCATAATCAAAATTATCTCTATAACCTAAACTAACAGTAATAATATCTGCGCCCAAACTATCGGCGACTTCAATTGCTTGTGCCAAAAAATCTTCTTCTACCAAATTATTAATCCAAGGGGAAGTAGTGCGAAATAAAAAATAGTTGGCTTTGGGAGCTGAACCTATTAATTGTCCTTCAATAGCACTTACTATTATTGAAATTGTACTAGTACCGTGATTGTGCCCTAAATAAACATTGTTAATACCTGAAATAAAATCTCGTGTTCCCCAAATTTGCCCATTTTCATATAATGGTTGAAAATATGATATTGTGTTAAAATTTTCGAATCCGGCATCAATTACGCAAATCAACATATCCTCACCACAAAATCCGGCTTTGTGTAAAAAATGCCCTTTATGCAGGCTAATATTATCAATACTGTTTCCATAGTTGTAATCACAAGAAGAATTATATACTATTGAAGTAGAGGCCTGTTCGTGAACAATTATTTCAAAATCATTAATTTTACCGTAAACCGCCACCGATAATGTATCTACTACAAAAGGAAAGTGATTTATCATTTCAGCAATAATACCATGACAATTTTCTGTTTCCGAATAAAAAATAACTACAGAGTTATCCCATTTAGATCTTGAAATGATTTGAGAGGGCTCGTTACTAAAATTCAAAATAGCTTCGATGTATTGCGGATTTACCGGCAAATCCTGCTCAATTACAGGAATGTTAAACCGCTCGCGTTTGGCAATGGCGCGGAGGGAAAGAAATTCCTCCGGACGATCTACGGAATAAGGTGAATCGTTTTTGTCTGAAAAGGTGATGCGGTAGCAGTTGGGATTTTGTCCGTATGTAACTGCTCCAAAAAGGCAGAAGGCAGAAAGGAGAAAAGAGAAAGTAAATAATTTCATAATTCACTTTTTTATGTTTACAATTGAAGTAATTTCACTATAACAAGGTGTTCTATAGAGTAATCCTTGATAGAAAAGGGTATCCACTTTTTCTTTTATATCATCTAACTCACTATTGTATCTATCATTTTTCGATAATAGTTTGTTTAGCTCATGGATAGAAACAGGTTTGTCGTAACAATAACCCAATATGAGAAGGTATAATTCTTTTTTGTCAAATTCAATATGCTCTATCAACTCTTTGTTCAAAAATTCTTGATACACAATTTTATCATTTTCATGAATAAACTCGTATTCATAAGTGTTTTGTGTGTAATGATAGTGCATATCGGTAAAGTAATCCCATTTTGCATCTTTGTGATTTAGAGAAAATTCAAAAAAATGCCAGTGGGCATCTTTATCTAAAGTGTTGATAAAAGCCTTATGAATAAGATTAATTCTAGGTATATATTCTTGTTTTCTATCGGATAGCATGTTGAAGTACTTGCTTATAGAATTTACTGTTAAAGGAATCGGATTCAAAGTAAATCCTTTTATTTTACCTAAAATAAATCTGAAGAATCTTAAATTTTCGATGGACTCGTAAATATCTTCCCATTTTTCTTCTAATAAATTATATAAAACATTAATACCTCCAACATAAACATCTACTTCATAACAATGTTTTATTGTATTCAAATTACTTGCAAAGGTATTTTTTTTATCAATTTCTTTTAATAGGCTATGGCTTGCACTTTCAAAACCAATTTGAACAATCATAAAACCTGCTTCCTGCATTTTCTTGATTGTTTTATAGGACAAGTTTGTCGTAACAACCTCTGCACCAACAATTTGAAATTCAGTATACTCTTTTCTTATTTTAACCAATTCCTCCAACAAGGAATGAAATCTATCCATATCTTTGCCAATAATATCATTATCTAGAAAGAAAAAACGAAATATTCCATAAGTAAAGATCATATATTTTATTTCCTGAAATATTTTCTCTACACTTTTTTGACGATAGTTAGTTCCTTTATTTAAATAGCAAAAATGGCACCTATTCCAATGACAACCTCTGCTGCCTTCAACTATAAGATATGCCACCGGCGATATTATTTTCGACTGATTTCTATAGTGGAAAAAATCACTAAAATCGGGATATAATTTATTTTCAGATAAATCCCAAAAAGTATGCTTCTTATTAGCAGTTCTTTTTACTCTATCATTTTCCCGATAATATGATCTCTCAATATTATATTTTGAAAAATTGCTTGCATTTAACAAAAAATGAGTAAACTCTAATAAAGGTAATTCTCCTTCTCCCCAAATGGCAATATCAAATTGTTTAAAGTTTTCCAAAAATGTTTTAGATACACCGGCTGTATTTATTCCTCCTATTACAATGGGAATATTTTTATCTCTTTTCTTTATTTTTTCCGCAAAAACAGAAGCTAACATCCATTGATTCATATTCATAGAAAATCCAAAATATAAAATATTTTTGAAATCAAGATTATCTAAATAATTATCCATAAAATACTCTAATTTCATGGTGTATTTTTCAATATGTTCATCGAAAAAATTCTTTTCATTCAACATGACCGGAAAAATGGTTTGCAAAGCAGCTTTTACCTCATTGTATAATGAATTATTTTTAGTTTTAACAGATAGATATGCTGCATATATAAGTGTTGACGCTCCTTTAACATTTCGGCATTTATTCCAGGTAAACTCATTTTCTAAATTATATAATAAAATATTCCAATAAATGACCCTTACCGAATGCCCGTGTTTGCATAAATATGCTTTTAAAATGGAAGTCGCTGCTGAGGGACTATCTACAGGAAAAGGGGGCAAACAGTTCAATATTATTTCCTTTTTCATAGCTATTAGAGGAATATTATAAAATCGCACGAAAGGTATAAAAAAAATAATGTATTTTTTTATGAAAATATTTTTTCTTTCTTTCTGATTAAAAATTAATTACATTTTCTATTAAGGCTCTTTTTTGTATTTTATTGCTCATTCTGGGAATAAAATTATAGTTTTATGACAAAAATTTATGCAAAAGAATCATATTCAAGATAACAACAAACATTCATCCCAAGTGGGTTCTGTTTCATGGTAATAGCTGAGCATGGCTAAACCTATGCCTGAAACACCAATTATTAAATCATATTGGTTTGTCCATCTCGGTTTTTCTTCATACACTTCATAGGCTTTAAAACCGGCCAAACCATCTTCAAAAGTAGCCATTTTCATAGTTTGGTCAAACCAATAATCTGCCGCATCTTTAAACTCCGGTAGTTTTGTGTTCCACCACATCCGGTAGAAAATGTGCCCAATGCCGGCAGCGCCGTGGCACAATCCAGCATCCTTAACGGCATTATCTTCTAAGTTGCGCCTTTGAGTGGCGGCAAACAGGAGTATTTCCAACGCTTTATTTATCCAACTCTCTTCTTTTAAAGCTTTTCCGGCCTGATATAGCACGGTAGCAATCCCTAAATCGCCGTAGCACCATCCCATGCGGCTTTTAGCAATAACAGGGGCGCTTTCAAGCGCAAAGTTGGAAAAATAGCTGCCATATTTATCTTTGTCAATCTCTTGTGCAAGAATATATTGCACTGCTCCTCGCAATAATGTTTCTGTTTTTGCTTTATCAATTCCTTCTATATTGTACATTTTCGACAAGAGGGGTACAATGCCCGACATGCCATGAGATAAAGCAATGTTAAATCCGCGTTGGTTAGTAGCGTGCTTCATAGGAGATTCCCATTTCACAGCTCCATTTGCCTGTTTGATGCTTGTTTTTTCCAAATCATCTAAAAATTGATTCAATACAGAAACCAACTCTTTTTTCTTGGCAACTCTTTTCGTAAAATAGAGTGCAACGCCTGCTCCGGCATGCAGAAAATCGTAGCCGGTTTCCAACATGAAAACGTTGAGCGCTTGTTCAAGGGCGCTATCAAACTCTTCCAGAAACAGATTTGTATCGTAATCTATTATTTTTCTTTGGCTTAAATGTTCATATAGCCAGCCAATACCGGCTAATCCGTTGCAATGCGAAAAAATGAAATCGCCACCGGCTAATTTCTCTTCTAAAACATTGTGCAAATGCGACAGCCAATTTTGCGATGTTTTGTTATGCAGAGAGAGTTCGCTGCAAGCGAGAATTTGTCCGCCGATTCCCGATAGCAAACCTATTTCGGGCATGGTTTCGGAGGCTAATATTTGGGTTATTTCTTCTATCTTTTTTATCATTTGAATATAATTTTATAAATTACTGATTAATATTTGGTTTGCTTAAATCCCGTTAGGGATTGAATATTGGTAGTAGAAAGGTTTTTCCGCAAGAAACAGCGTGCCGTAGGTACGCCACATTTTGATATTTACAGGCATTAAATCCCATATATCATCCCTACGGGATTTCTAGGCTATTGGTATCTTTTTTTCTACCAATATTTTGTCCCTAACGGGACGGTAGTATTGTGGTTTGATTGAGTTTTATGTCTGAAATTTCAATTTTATCTTGACAGGCAATAGCTGTAACTATTAATAATAAAATTACTATAAGTGATTTGACAAGAAAACTTTTCATAAGATATTATTTATAGTATTAAGTTTGGGGGCATAAATCCTGAAAATCTAATCAATCCTGGTTCAAACTTTAAGGCAAAACAAGACGGAAACCATAATTGCTAAAACGATTCTCAGGTAAAGAATACTGTCGGAACGCTACACGGCAAGCCCACATAGAGCTGTACCAACTACCGCCGCGCAGCATACGGGCAGAACCCATCGCCGGCCCTGGGGGATTGGTTTGCGAAGCATTTCCATAAACGCCATACCAATCACTGCACCATTCCCACACATTTCCACTCATATCATAAATGCCCAATTCGTTTGGCGCCTTTGTGCCCACAGGATGCGTTTTCCTATCACTATTTTCTCTATACCAGGCAACAGCATCAATATCATCACTCCCGCTGTATTTATATCCTTTGCTTTTGTTTCCGCCACGCGCCGCATATTCCCACTCTGCTTCCGTTGGTAAGCGGTAGTTTTTACCGGTAAGCGCATTTAGTTTCGTGATAAACGTTTGGACATCATTCCAACTTACGTACTCCACAGGAAGATCATCACTGCCTTGATAATAACTTGGATTCGTTCTCATAACTATTTTCCATTGTTTTTGAGTTACAGGATATTTGGCTATTTTAAAACTGCTTAGTTTTACTTCGCGGGTGGGTAACTCCCGTTCAGCACAATCACCGTCGGTACAGCCCATGGTAAATGTTCCACCCTCTACCGGTATCATTTCAGGCTCAGCATTAATTACAGTTATTGTACAGGTTGCCGTAAATTTACCATCTTTCGTGCTTACGGTAATCATTGCAGTACCTTCGGCTTTTGCGGTTACCATACCTTCCGACATTACAGCTACTTTATCCTCACTTTCTACCGTAGCC
>WQWP01000012.1 GCA_009787485.1 Lentimicrobiaceae bacterium
TGCGGATATTAGATGTGGGTTGTGGCACCGGTCGCCACGCCATTGAGTTAACAAGGCGCGGATATAGCGTAACCGGTATTGATTTATCGGAATCGCAGATAAAAAGGGCAAGAGAAAAAGCACAAGCCGGCAATTTGTCCATTAATTTTCAATGTCAGGATGCTCGAAACTTACCGTTTAGCAACGAATTTGATATTGCCATCATGCTTTGTGAAGGCGGTTTTTCGTTAATGGAAACCGATGAAATGAACTATGAAATCCTGAAAAGCGTTACTAAATCGCTCAAGCCTCAAGCAAAACTTATTTTCACAACACTAAACGGCTTATTCCCGTTATTTCATTCAGTGAATGAGTTTTATTCCTCTGCACAAGAAGAAGGCAATTCAATATGTAAAAGTAACGGTTTTGATTTAATGACCTTTCGCGACAATAATGTCGTAGAATTTGAAGATGATTCCGGCAATAAAAAGAGCCTCGAATGTAACGAAAGATACTATGTGCCTTGCGAAATAACGTGGTTGTTGAAATCTTTGGGATATACGACAATAGGCATATTCGGGGCAAGGCTTGGCGCATTTTCGAGAGAGCACAAATTGACTACAAAAGATTTTGAAATGCTTGTAATTGCTGAAATCCGACCATAGAAAATGAGAATAGAAAAGATAACCCATAACAAGAAGCAATATCTTGACTTGTTGCTATTAGCAGACGAGCAAGAAGCTATGATTGACAGGTATTTGGCAGCCGGAGATATGTTTGCACTATACGATGATGACTTGAAGAGCGTTTGCGTTGTTGTAGCAATAGACGGAGACACTTGTGAATTGAAAAACATAGCAACGAACAAAAAATATCAAGGGAAAGGATATGCCAAGGCGCTAATAAAATTCATCTCTGATTTTTACAAAAACGACTATAAAACAATGATAGTCGGAACAGGCGAAGTGCCGACTATATTGTCATTTTATGAAAGTTGCGGATTTGAAAAATCGTATCGTATAAAGAATTTTTTTACCGATAATTATGACCATCCAATGCTTGAAGAAGGGATACAACTCATTGACATGGTTTACCTGAAAAAAGATTTATAGATGCCTGCCTCTAACGAGTACTACGTTTGTCTGTACATTATTTGACCTCCTCTCTTTTTTGTGTCAACCTGTTTTGTGACGAGAAAAAGGAACGCCTATGCCGGCACTTGGCATCCCTATAAGGTGCAATATTCGCTAAAAAACACACTTTTTTACGCAAATCTTATAAAACTAATTGATATTCAATATATTGTACGAAAAACAGTGTAAAAACTCAATATATTATCGCTGTATTATCCCCCCTAATCATCACACAATAAAAGCGGTTTAATTGACGTTAAAAATGCGGTTTTAATGCAACAAGTCCCCCGGCGTAATCACCCCCAGCAGTTGTAAAATAACAATTCCTATCAAAACCAGCACAATATAGCGAATAAACGGCGCGCCTTTTTTTACTGCCAAATGGGCTGCCAAACCTGCGCCAATCATGTTTCCAATGGCGTGAATCAACCCGAAAGACCAATATACATTGCCTTGCAACGCAAAAATAATTAATGAAAACGGCACGTAAAGCAGTACCAAAACGTTTTTTAATATGTTGGCTTTTAGCAAATTATACCCGTTGCCCAACACCAAAACAGCAAGGAGTAAGTACCCGATGCCCACATGCACAAAACCACCGTAAATACCCAGCAAAAAGTAAAGCAGATATTGATGAATGGAGATTTTACGATTCACCAAGTCTGTTCTCTCATGAATATATCTATCCGGATTGACGATCAAAGAGATTCCGAATAGAATGACCACGCCTGCAAAAATGTATTGAAATAATTTGTTCGACAAGAAACCAGTAATCACAGCGCCGGCAAGACTTCCCAAAATGATGGGAGCCGCCAGCCGTGCAATGAATCGCCAATCAATGAGCTTGTTTTTTTGAAAATAGGCTACCGCCGTGGCGTTTTGAAAAACAATGCCAATCCGGTTGGTGCCGTTGGCTACTAAGGGAGGCAAACCCAAAAACATAAAAACGGATAGAGAGACAACAGTACCTCCGCCGGCAAGCGTATTAATAAAGCCGACAATAATGCCTGAACAAATGAGGATAGTGATGGAAACCCACGTTAACTCCATCTATGTTGTGTTTTAAACTTCCAAAGGATTGTTGCTTTCCACTAACTGTTTGTCAATGAAAATTCTACCGCATGCTTCGCACACAATAATCTTTTTGTGCAAGTGAATATCCAATTGACGTTGAGGCGGAATTTTGCTGAAGCAGCCGCCACACGCGTCGCGCTCTATCAGCACTATTGCCAAGCCATTGCGCGCGTTGTTGCGAATGCGTTCAAACGCATTGAGCAAACGAACATCCACGTTCTTTTTTAATTCTTCCGCGCTTTCTATCAATTCTTGTTCTTCTTTTTTTGTATCGGCAATAATATCAGCAAGTTCATCTTTCTTTTGCGTTAGAATTTCATCCATTTCATTTCTCTTTTCTTCAAATACGGCAATATCTTCCGTTTTTGTAATAACATCTGCACTGAACTTTGCTTTATGTTTTTCTGCCACCTGAATTTCTAATTTCTGATATTCAATTTCTTTAGTAAGTGATTCATATTCACGGTTGTTACGCACGTTGTTTTGCTGTTCTTCATAGCGCTTAATCAAACCGGCGGAGTCTTTCATTTTCACATCTTGCGCTACAATTTTTTGCTTGAGTTCTTCCAGTTCCTCTTTGTGCTTTTCAATACGTGTTTGCATGCCTTCCAAGGCATCTTCCAAATCACGCACTTCGTTAGGAAGTTCACCTCTGATGACACGAATTTTATCAATTTGTGAACAAATTTGCTGCAAATTGTACAACGAAAGCAATTTTTTTGCTATGGTAATCTCCTCTACACCTTCTTGAGGGATAGCTTCGGGAAGGTTTGTAATTTTTTCGTTATACTCAACAGCAGGTTGATTTTCAGCTCCTTTTTTCTTAGCCATATTATTTTTTTTTGGTCTTGATTAACAATTTATGCCCTATGAACTACAGGAAATTCTACTTCTGTAAAATGGGTCGCAAAAGTATTAAAATTTTCTTTTAAAAGGGCAACGATAATTTCTCGAATAAAGTGCTCCCCTTCAAAGTGTCCGATATCCATCAACAGCATTTTGTTTTCCGGAATGAAGAAGTCGTGGTACTTTAAGTCGCCGGTAATGAAGGCGTCGGCCCCTGCCGATAGTGCATCCGAAACGAACGAGGCGCCGCCCCCGCCGCAAACTGCCACTTTTTTAATTTCCGCATTCAGATTTCCTGAAAATCTCACCGCCTCTAATGTCAGTTTTTCTTTTACATATTGAATAAACTCTTTTGCCGACATGGCTTGGGGCAGCAAACCGATTCTTCCTAAGCCAACCTCTTTATTTTGATTTTCCAATGCGATAATATCAAATGCCGGTTCCTCGTATGGATGATGTTGGTATAAAATTTCTATAACCTGCCGTTTTTTTACTTTCGGAAAAATCATTTCTATGCGCTCTTCTTCCACGCGCTCTATACGGTTGCGTTGCCCAATGTGCGGATCTGCGCCCGCAAGCGGCTTAAACGAACCTAACCCTTCACAGGTGAAACTGCAATGCGAGTAGTTGCCTATGTTGCCACAGCCGGCTCTAAACAGTGCATCTTTCAGTAAAACACTGTTTTCGGAAGGTACAAAAATAACTAATTTGTAGAATTGGCTTTCTTTGGGCGACAATACGCTCAGTTTTTGGAGTCCCAGTTTTTGGGCAAAGAGCACGTTGCCTCCCTCTTTCCCGCTGTCAATATTGGTGTGCATGGAATAAATCAAGATTCTATTTTCCAACGCTTTGCATAATATTTTCCCCACACGGTCGGTCGGCTCTATTTTCTTGAGTCCGTTTCTATAAATAATTGGATGGTGCGAAATAACCATATTAGAGCCTTTGGAAATCGCTTCTTCAATTACGGCTTCGCTCATGTCGAAACACACCACAATGCCAGTAATTTCACGCTCTTTGTCGCCGCATTGAACACCGCAGTTATCAAAATCTTCTTGCCAATGCAAAGGGAACTTTTGTTCTAAAAAATGGATGACTTCTTTGATTTTCATGTCTATGATTTTTGAGTTTACAAAAATATTTTTTTTTTAATTCGTTGGCGCATGATTTGAGAATTATATGTTTATTTGCATCTTATTTATTGTAACCAAAATCAATGCTTATGAAAAAAATATTTTATCTATGCTTTTGTATAGCGCTTATAGTTGCATATTCTTGTAAAAAAGACCCTGTAGAAAAAAATACGGTATTAAATATTGCAGCCATAAACAGCAATAACTCGCAACTTGTTAATGTAAACTTGGAATCTATGAAGAAAACAACGTTCTCAATAGGTTGCCATGTCATGTCGTCTGCAACTTTTAATGTCAAAAATAAAACCTTTGGCTATATGGCGTGCGACAATAAATATCGTATTGTGGATATTGAGGCAGGCAGGGAGATCAAACAAATCCCATTAGTAGAAGCCATTTCTTTTGCAGTAGTGGATACGATTCGCAATCTATTGATTGGGCATTATAATAATGGAACAGACCGTGTGGTTACAGTAAATCTGACCGATGGAAATATAGTATCTGATAAACAGTTTTATAGCGACGTATTTTGGGATGCTTCCACCTGGTTTTTTCGAGATATTGAAAATGAATATGTTTTATTAAGAAGCGATAATGTATTAGTATTTGTTAATCCTCCTACCGGAAATATAGTTAAAACATTAAGTTTAACCACTGATGCCGGTAATGGGGTTTACGATAGAAAAAACAACCGTTTAATCGGAACAACTTATGAAGCAGCTAAAAACTACATTGTAACTATTGACGTAAACACAGGCAAGACCTTGAGCAAAGTAGTTGCTCAAGGTCTTGGCGATCACTTTGCTGCCGAAATGGATTATGATGCTGAAACCAATTGTTATGTTTTGGTTAGCTCCAACAATGAGGTATTATTTTTCGATGTTGACACAGGAGAGATGAAAGACAGGGTTCAGCTTGATTTTGATTTGGTTTCGTTGAAGCTTTGGCGGGATAGAGGATAAATTTATAGTATTTACTTAGACAAAAAAAACTCAAAAATTAAAAATATTTTTCTGTTTTTACAGTTTATTGAATAATTGTAGAAAATTTGCATCTTTGCTATCAAAGGAAAAACAAAATCTGATAAATAAAAACAATTAATTTGGATTATAAGAGAACACTCTATATCACATTAGGAAGCATTTCACTTGTACTGGGAACAGTGGGAATTTTCTTACCATTACTCCCCACAACGCCTTTTTACCTGCTAACCGCATGGCTATATATGCAAAGCTCCCCAAAATTGTATCAAAAAGTTATGAGTAACAAATACTTTGGAACAATTGTCCGAAATTTTCAAGAAAACAAATCCATATCTTTAAAAACAAAAATTATTACTATTTCGATGCTTTGGGTTATCATCCTGCTTTCGGCATTTTTGGTAGTTTCCGCTTGGTGGCTCAGGTTGCTGTTGTTTGCTGTTGCTATCGGAGTTACGATCCATGTGCTTTCGTATCGAACAACGAAAAAAATTAAGAGTTAAGAATAAATACATAAATCTTCATGAAAAAAATTATATCATTCACATTTTTTGCTGTTGTACTAACATTTGGCATGCAAACCATAAGCGCCCAGCGGGTTTTAACTTACACGGAATATGTCAAAAATGTTCGTGAGAAAAACATCGAGTATCTTGTTGAAAGATACAATATATCTATCGCTGAGGCAAATGCACGGGCAGCAAGAGTTATGCCTGACCCTGAATTTTCATTCAATTATGAAAATAATCAGGATTGGAATGTGCAAATGGGACAGGTTTACTCCGCTGAACTCGGCTACACATTGGAACTTGGTGGAAAGCGCCGCGCAAGAATAGCCGCTGCTAAAAGCGAGCAACAGATGACCGAAGCATTGGTTGAGGATTTTTTTCGCAACTTGCGTGCAGATGCCACGCTCTTTTATTTGGAGGCGTTGAAACAGAAGCAACTTGCCGGCTTGGCTTTGTCGTCTTATCAAAGCATGAGGGCTTTGGCGCATGCAGATAGTTTGCGCCATGCAGTTGGCGAAATTTCCGAAGTGGATGCCATGCAATCTCGCTTGGAAACGAACACAATGATGAGCGATTATTTTCAGGCGGAAATGGGGTATAGAAATATGCTTTTCGATTTAGTGGTTTTCGAAGGCGGCACGGCGGCGATAGATTCAATTTCGGGCGAGTTGTCGCTGATCATTCGCACTTATCAGTTGCCAAATTTAATAGACCTTGCACAAGATAACCGAGCAGATTTAAGGGCAGCAATTCGTGGTCGCGAACTCTCGGCAGCAAACTTAAGGCTTGCCAAAGCCAACCGGATTATTGACTTGGGGTTGAATATCGGTTTTGCGCATAATACCGTGGCACTCAACGAAGAAGCGCCGGCGCCACGATTCAATGCCATTTCGGCAGGCATTTCAATTCCGCTGAAATTCTCAAGCATCAATAGAGGCGAATTGCAGGCGGCGCAATACTCCGAGCAACAGGCAGCCGCACAATATGATATGGTATTATTGCAAATTCGCAAAGAAGTGGAGCAATCTTACAATAATTACCTTTCGGCTTCCCGTCGGGCAGAACTGTATCAAAACAGCATCCTTGCCGATGCCACCACGATTTTAGAGCGGAAAAAATACAGCTATTCCCGTGGCGAAGCTTCACTTTTGGAAGTTTTAGACGCTCAAAGAACGGCTAACGATGTTTTTCAAAGTTACTACGAAATGCTATACAATGCCAATGCTTCGCTGGTAGAGCTTTGCCGGGCGGTGGGGGTTTGGGATTTGGAGTTTTAAACCGCACACCTCCTCTTATAAATCTCCACTACATTCTCCAACAACGAAGCAACCGTCATCGGGCCCACGCCACCGGGCACCGGCGTAATAGCCGCCGCTTTCTTTTCAATATCTTGTACATCAATGCTGTTGTAAAGATCGCCCACCAATTTTCCATCCACACTGTTAATGCCGACATCTACAACCACTGCGCCTTTTTTCAGCATATCCGCATGGAGCAGGTTGGGGTGTCCAATAGCAATAATTAAAATCTCTCCCTGGCGGGTTAGGTGAGGCAAATCTCTTGTTTTAGAATGACATACCGTAACAGAAGCATTTTCGCGAAGCATCAACTGCGCCATAGGCTTTCCTACCAAGTTACTTCTTCCAATTACAACACAATGTTTACCTGTAATCGGAATATCCTCTGCCTTTAGCAGCGACAAAATTCCTTTGGGGGTGCAAGGAATAATCGCATCGTCGGATCGGTTTAACAACCCCACATTCATCGGGTGCAAACCATCTGCATCTTTTTTGTAATCAATAGCTTGCAACACAACATTTTGATCAATGTGTTTAGGTAAGGGCAATTGCACCAATATGCCGTCTGTTTCGGGGTCATTGTTCAGTACTTCTATTAAGGCAAGCAATTCGTCTTGTGAGGTTGCATAAGGAAGCAACCTCAAATCGCATAAAATCCCTATTTCGTTGCACGATTTTTGTTTGCTTTTCACGTATGATGTGCTGGCGGGGTCATCGCCTGTTAAAACAATGCAAAGTTTGGGTGCACGCCCGTGCTTTTTTACCAAATAGTCAATTTCAATAGCTAAAACCGACTTTATTTTCTTGGAAAGCGCCGCTCCGTTTAAGATTTTCATAAAAATGTTGGTTAATGGGCGGCAAAGGTAGCGTTTTTTTTATATTTTCGCGCCCCTAAAAAAATAAACCAAAATTAATTTATTATGGCAACAAGAATCAGATTACAAAGACATGGTAAGAAAAATCAACCTTTTTACCACATTGTAATTGCGGATGGTCGTGCACCACGTGACGGACGTTTTATCGAAAAAATCGGCACCTACAACCCATTGACCCATCCTGCAACTATCAACATTGATTTCGATCGCGCATTGTATTGGGTAGAAACCGGCGCTTCTCCCTCCGATACTGTTCGCTCGATTCTCAAACACGAAGGCGTGTATTTAATGAAACATTTGCGCGGCGGCATTGCTAAAGGCGCACTTACAGAAAACGATGCGAACAAGAAATTCTTAGCTTGGGAACAAGAAAAAGAATCGAAAGTAAGCAACACCAAACGTGAAGCAGCAGACCAAACCCGCGCTGAAAACAAAAAACGCTTAGATGCTGAAATTAAAGTTCGCGAAATTATTGCGAAAAAAGTAGCCGCAAAATATGCAGTAGAAGCAGCAAAAGAAGCTAAAGCAGAAGTAGCAGCGGAAGAAGCGGCTGAAGTGGAAGCAGCAGAACAAGCAGCAAACGAAGTAGCAGTTGAATCAACCGAAGTAGCAGTTGAGCCAACAGAAGCAGTAGTTGAAGCAGCAGTAGAAGCAACAGCAGAAGTGGAAGTAGCCGAACAAACAACCGAACCCTCATCTACCGAAGCCCCCTTAGTAGCAGAAGAAGCAGCTCCTGTAGAGTAAGCCATGAAGTTTCGCACCGAGCTTCCTTCTCTAAAATACCCTTTTCAAATTTCTTACCAAGATCCCATTTTATTATTGGGATCTTGTTTTTCTGATCATATCGGAGCTTTTTTGACAAAAAACCGTTTTTTTGTACATTCCAATCCGTTTGGCACACTTTTTAATCCGGTTTCTATCGCAAACGTATTAAAAATGACGATGAAACCGGAATTGTTTTCTGAAGAATATCGCTATTTTTTTGATAACCGCTGGGTCAGCTTTGCCCACCACGGCTCTTTTGCGCATCCCGATGAAAATCAATTTATCGCACAAATAAACCAACAATGGAATGATACACAAGCTTTTTTGGAACAAGCCCGTTTTTTGTTTATTACCTTCGGAACGGCTTATTGTTATAGATTTCTACAGCGAGATTTGATTGTAGCAAATTGCCATAAAATCCCGAATACCCAATTTGAAAAAAATCGGCTTAAAATAGATGAAATTGTGCAGATTTATAAAGATTTGGTACAAAAAATGCAACAAATCAATCCTGCATTAAAAGTATTTTTTACAGTAAGTCCGGTGCGTCATCTGGGAGATGGATTTCATGAAAATCAGTTGAGTAAATCAATATTACATCTTGCTATAGAACAACTAACGGATAATGAAACTGTTTTTTACTTCCCTGCGTATGAAATTTTAATGGACGATTTGCGCGATTACCGGTTTTATGCGGACGATTTGTGCCACGTGGGAGAAAACGCAGTACGTTATATAGAAGAAATTTTTGCAGACACCTTTTTCTCTCAAGCTACCAAAGAGCAACAAAAAGAGATTGAGCAAGAGAATAAGTTTTTAAACCACAGGAAATTGAAATGAATTTAGAAGATATTTTTCATTCCTATTCTGAGGCGGATTTTCAAAATCATGCGCTTGCATTATTTCGTTATCAGTATGAAGAAAATGAGGTGTATCGTGCTTTTTGTGATATGTTGAAGGTTAATCCGGAAGATGTTACGATGTTAACGCGGATTCCTTTTTTGCCTGTTTCTTTTTTTAAAACACATCAGGTAAAAACAGGAAATTTTGTTCCGGTAATGGAATTTTGGAGTAGTGGGACAGAACATTCAAAACATTTCATCAAAAATATTTCCCTTTACGAACACGCCTTCTTACACTCCTTTGCACATTTTTACGGAAACCCAAGCGATTATTGCTTTTTAGCTTTATTGCCCAATTATTTGGAACAAAAACACTCTTCCTTAATTTATATGATGAGCCGGTTAATTTCCGGGTCGAAATATGCAGAAAGTGGGTTTTATTTGTACAACTATGAAGAATTATACGAAAAAATAACCACTTTACGCGAAAAAAAGATAAAAACCATCTTGTTTGGCGTTTCTTTTGCCTTATTAGATTTTGCAGAAAAATTCACTTTTGAAGCGCCTGATTTAATAGTATTTGAAACCGGCGGCATGAAAGGTCGTCGCCCTGAAATAGTAAAAGAAGAACTGCATCAAGTTTTGTGCAATGCATTCGAAGTAAAAGAGATATATTCCGAATATGGCATGTGCGAGCTTTTGTCACAAGCATACAGTAATGGGCAAAACTTATTTGCCACGCCGCCATGGATGAAATTTTTGCTTCGCGATGAGAAAGACCCATTTCATTATTCGGAAACGCTTAGTACCGGAGTTATTAATGTTATTGATTTTGCAAATGTTTATTCTTGCGCTTTTATAGCTACCGATGATTTGGGAAGAAGGGCTGCTAATGAGATGGTGGAGGTTTTAGGGAGGTTGGACAGTGCGCAGATAAGGGGATGTAATTTGTTGTATTTATGATGTAATCGAAGAATACGGCACTACATCCAACCCCGCATACTCCTCTTGCAAATACTTAAAATACCCATAACAAGCAATCATAGCAGCATTATCGGTGGTGAGCGCTAAAGGCGGGATGGTTACGCGGAGGTTGTATTTTTCGGCTAATTCTGTCATGCGTTTGCGCAGCTCAGAGTTGGCGGCAACGCCACCCGATAAGGCAAAATTGGTACATTTGTGCTGTTTGAGCGCTTTTTCCATTTTATCGGTAAGCGATTTAATGATGTGGTATTGGATAGAAGCGGCTAAATCGTTCAAATTTTCTTCAATAAAGTTGGGGTTCTCTTTTAACCGGTCGCGTACAAAATACAAAAACGATGTTTTTAACCCGCTGAAGCTGAAGTTTAAATCCGGTAATTTGGCGATGGAGAAAGTAAAGCGTTTCGGGTCGCCTTGCTGGGCTAATCTATCCACAACGGGTCCGCCCGGATAGGGAAGCCCCAATATTTTTGCCGATTTGTCGAAGGCTTCGCCGGCAGCATCGTCAATAGTTCGCCCAAGGAGTTCCATGTTGAAATAGTCATGCACCATTAGCAACAGCGTGTGTCCGCCGGAGACTGTTAAACACAAAAAAGGAAATTCGGGCTTAGGCTTGTTCTCTTCCGTATCTAAGAAGTTGGCTAATACATGGGCTTTCAGGTGATCTACCACAATTAGCGGGATATTCAAACTGAGCGCCATGCCTTTGGCAAACGAACTTCCCACTAACAAGGAGCCGAGTAAGCCGGGCCCGTTCGTATAAGCAATTGCAGAAATATGCTCTTTGCTGATGCCGGCTCTTTTTAACGCTGTGTCCACCACCGGAATCATGTTTTGTTGGTGCGCCCGTGACGCCAACTCCGGCACTACGCCGCCAAATTCGGCATGGATTTTTTGTCCGGCAATAACATTCGACAAAATCTTTGTGCCACAAATAACAGCGGCTGAAGTGTCATCGCACGAAGACTCAATGCCGAGAATATAAGGAGGGTTCGTCATTTTTTTAAAATTCAGTGTTATAAGTTCTTAAAAATAAAATCGGTCATGATCGTATATAAATGCAGTCTCGTATGTCTGCCTGTAATAAAGTGGTTTTTATTGGGATAGAAAAACATTTCGTAGTGCTTGCCGGCATCGTTCAAAGCCATTGACAAAGACATGGCATTTTGGAAGTGCACATTATCATCTGCCGTTCCGTGAATAATCAAAATTTTTCCCTGTAATTTATCTGCCCAGAAAACGGGCGAATTATCGTCGTAACCATCCGGATTTTCCTGTGGCGTGCGCATAAAGCGTTCAGTGTAAATGTTGTCATAATAGCGCCAATTGGTTACCGGCGCCACGGCGATCGCCATCGCAAAGGCATCTTCACCTTTAAACTGCGCCAATGCAGAGAGGTAGCCGCCAAAACTCCAGCCCCAAATCCCGATTCTATCGGAACTTACGTAAGGCAGTGTTTTTAAGTATTTAGCAAAAGCAATTTGGTCGTCGCTTTCATATTTTCCCATTTGTTTGTAAATCACTTTTTTAAAGGCTTCTCCCCTGCCGCCGGAGCCGCGCCCATCGGCACAGGCTACAATATAACCGTGTTGCGTAAGATATTGATACCATGCTTCTACGTTAAAATTTTTGCTTACTTCTATGGAGCCGGGGCCACCGTAAGTATAGACCAATACCGGATATTCTTTTACAGGATCAAAATCGGCAGGCTTCATCATCCATCCATCCATCGTAATTCCTTCTGGAGTAGCGAATTGGAAAAATTCTTTCTCTACACAATTGTGTTCTTCCATTTTGGCTTTCAAGTTTTCATTTTCTTGCAACACACGTAATTTATTCCCTTTGTGGTCATTAATGGTATAAAGTTGCGGCTGCACAGGCGTAGAAAAAACATTCCGGTAGAAGTTTCCTCCGGCACTAAATTGCGTGGTGTTCCAGCCTTCGCCTTGAGAAAGACGGGTTTTCTTCTTGCCTGCAAAATCAATCACAAACAGATCGCGCCCCAGTCTGTTCATTTCGTTTGATAAATAGTAGATCTGTTTGGTTGTATGATTTACGTATTCAATTGAAGCTACCTCCCAGTTTCCGGAGGTTAGCTGTTTTATACTTCCATAAAAATCAATTAAATAAATATGATTAAACCCATCCCGCTCCGAAGCCAAAATCACAGAACGATTATCGGATAAGAAATGATAGTTTTTGGCAACACTCAGCCAATAAGGATTCGTATCTGTAAAAACAACAGTGTAATTGTGGTTTAATACGTTATATTTTACAAATTCCAATTTGTTCTGCAACCTGTTTAATTGCAAAATCATTAGATCGGTAGAATTGGAAAGCCAAAACAAGCGGGGGTAATATACTTCTTCATTCGACTGAATGTCAACTTTCTTCGATTTATTCGACTCAATATCATATATGTAAATTTCTACAATTGAGTTGTCTTCGCCGGCTTTGGGGTATTTGTACCTATATTCCTCGGGGTATAGTTCTCCCCAAATGGTCATGGAAAACTCTTTGACATCGGTTTCATCGAAACGCATATACGCTAAATATTTTCCATTTGGCGACCAATGGAAGGTTTTCGCCATGTCTAATTCTTCCTCATGCACCCAATCGGGAAGCCCGTTTAGAATGTGGTTTTCCTTGCCGTCGAAAGTTATTTGTACTTCTTTGCTGGTTTTCAAATCTAAATAAAACAGATTCAAATCGCGCACAAAAGCCACTTTATCTCCGTTATCGCAAAAGGTGGCAAAATTAATTTTCCCTTTGGTAGTATCGCTTACTGGTTTTAGTGTATTTTCTTTCATATCAAACACATAATAAAAACCTTTAGTAGTTCTTCTGTAGATGTTTTCAATTTCGGTAGCTAACAGCATTTTATCTTCATTCTTGGAAAAAGCGTAGGAATTAATTTTAGCAATGGTTAAATCATTGTTAGATAAAGATGTGAGTGTTTCATCTGACAATATGGTAGTTACAAACTCTCCGGTAGCAAAATTGTGTTTATCAATGGCATTGTTCGTAGTAACGGTATAAAAATCGCTGGTGGGCATCGCTTGGAATCCGGGTACGCTGGCGCTGCGCAAAATGCTGTTTGTAAATATGTCTTCTAACGTAAGTGTTTGAGAGAAAACAGTGATTGAAATTGTGAGGGATAAAATGAGGAGGGGGATTTTTTTCATATAAGATTTTTTTAAAATTATAAGTTTGCGAAAATAAAAAATGTTTTCAATAAAATAAATATGTTAAGAAATTTTTAAACTGTAGGATTTTTGGGGATACTTACAATTTTTCAAAGTCTTTTGAGTAGTCAAGAATCATAATTGAGATTTTATGTAGTTTTTTAATTCGGATATATCTGTACAAATTCCTGATTGTCTTGATTTTTCGACACTTCCCATTTCTTCATCAGTAAGGGTAACAGGGGGTAGAAACGAGTATTTTTCTGTTTTATAATTTGAAACTTCAACTTGAAAATTCTCTCTTTGCGCGTATGCAAGGATATTATCTAATTGTGCGGTGTTTGTTTGTTGAAATATTGTGTGAGTGTCATTTGGTTTAACTCGTGGTTTAACTTTCTTGTTATATCGAGAGTGGTTAGTAATTAATTTAATTTATTGATTTATAAATGAATATAAATGTCTTAGATTGTAATTTCCTCGCCCATTTTAGAGCGGAAAATGATTAAAAAACTTCGGTTGGGTAACGTTTCATTGTAAGTGGGTATCTTTCGGGATATTTTAAACTATCTATTTCTAAATCAACATCAAGGGCTTCCCATCTTATACCCTCTTGTCCGCAGCACATCTTCACATCAAAAATATCCGATACTGTGGCATTTCTAAACCACGGCAGCCTATCATAAGAAAGATAGTAATCGTTTCCACCTACCGAAATAAATATACCATCGGGCATAATAGAACGTACACTAACCGATATGTTCTCTGAATTTTGTTTTAAATTCGTTTTCATTTTTAAACGTTGGGCTCATAATTCGTTTATATCGGTGGCAAAAATAGAATTTTATTTGAGTGGTTATTTTTTTGGATGACAAAAATTTGGGGATATTCATTTTATATACCCTCTGAAAAGTGTGTCATTAAAAATCAGTATTTTGAGGTAAAAGTAAATAATATATTTTTGCACCTGAATTAGAAAGGGTATAATATGATAGACCAAACGCAAATATTAAACTATCTATCTTCCAATAAGCAAGATATTAGCCAAAAATACAATTTAACCAAATTAGGTATTTTTGGCTCGTATGCTCGTAATGAGCAAACAACGGAAAGTGATTTGGATTTAATAGTTGAATTTGAAGATAATACATCTAACTTATCAGATAAAAAGGATTTTTTGCGAGCAGAGATAGGCTCGGCGTTTAATTTGCAGGTAGATGTTTGCAGAGAAAAGTATATTAAGCCCATTTTTCTTCAACACATTTTAACAGATGCTATATATGTATAATCTAAGCAGAACAGATTATTTTTGTCTATTAAATATGCTTGATGCTATTGAAAAAATTAAGCAATATTGCACGCCTTTTACTTCTGCCGATGATTTTTATAACGATTCGCAAGCGTTTGATGCAAGTTTAATGAACTTTATAATCATAGGCGAAATGGTAGAAAAATTATCTGATGAATTGATAGATGCTACCGAAAATAACATAAATTGGTTTAAAATAAAGGCTTTCAGAAATATTTTGGCACACAATTATTTCGGAGTTGATGCCGAAGAAGTTTGGCAAATTGTACACGGTGGATTACCGATACTTGAAACGCAATTAAAGGAATTGGTAAGCTAAAAATGGAATTTCCCCTAAAACCAATAAAGGCGGTTAAGGAATTTAAAAATAATACTTTAAGGTAATATTACCAAATACCAACCCCCTATTATTTTTCAATTCATTAACCGCCTTTAACGTGTGGTAATTTTCGATAATCTCAACCGCTTTAGGCTGCAACGGTAATCTAATCAGTTTACCTGTTTTCTTTCGCGTGTATATCAATCTGCCGTCAATCAGATTATCGCTTGTCATATAAGCCATATCCACAAAGTTAATGCCGCCTGTGTAATACGAAAACGCGAAAAGATTTATCGCCAATCGGGTGTAATTGTCTTTAAGCACCTCAATAAAATGGGATACTGTTTATGTAATTTAGAAATAAGTGGGGATTATGTGGGGATTATCTGAAAACAAAAATCGCTAATAATTTGATTTTTAAACTATTAGCGACTTTCTTTGTGGTGCTGGACAGAATTGAACTGCCGACACACGGATTTTCAGTCCGTTGCTCTACCAACTGAGCTACAGCACCAGCCCGTTTTAAGAGGCGGCAAAAATATACTTTTTTGGCAATCTTAATGAGAAAATAAAATATTTTCAGAAACTAGAGCCATCGTAAAGAAAATCCCGTTATTTTGTACGCATAAAATAATGAGAAAATCAAATTTTATTGTTATGGATACTAAGATATTACAAATTACAAATGATGTTCAATAGATTGGTGTTTTAGATAAAGATATTCGCACGTTCGATATTGTAATGGAAACAAAGTATGGAACTACTTACAATTCCTATTTCATTAATGCAGATAAAAAAGCAGTGGTAGATGTGGTGAAAGAGAAGTTTTTCCCTGTTTTTGAAGCTAAATTGCGGCAATTATGTAATCCCGAAGAGATCGCTTATATCTTTGTTAGCCACACAGAGCCCGATCATAGCGGAGGTTTAAAAAGATTATTAAAAATAGCGCCAAACGCAACGGTAGTGGCATCAAATTCCGCCATTGTGAATTTGAAGGAACAGCTGAATATGCCATTTCAATATGTTACGGCAAATGATGGGTTCGTTACCGATTTGGGTAACAAGAAAATAACCACAATATGTGCGCCCAATTTACATTGGCCCGATACGGTTTTTAATTATTTACAAGAAGATAAGGTGCTGTTTACTTGCGATGCTTTTGGCGCGCATTTTTGCCACGAAGCGATGTATGATGACAAAGTAGGAAATTATGACGACGCATTCCAATACTATTTTGATGTTATTTTAAAGCCGTTCAGCAAATTCCTCTTAAATGCTATTGAGAAAATTTCACACCTGCAAATTGATGCAATTTGCACCGGACACGGACCGTTGTTAAGGGAAAGTTCTTTGAAAATAGTAGAGAAAACCAAGCATTTGTGTGAAACCTATCTCGAAAATTATCCTGAAAAAAACCGCATTTTAATTGCATTCGTTTCGGCTTACGGATATACAAAAATTATTGCGGAAAAATTGAAAGAAGGTGTGGAAAAAGTGCCCGGCGTTTCCGTTGATTTTTGCGACATTGAAACGATAGATCCGGCAACTTTGGGCGAAAAAATTGCTAAAGCCAATGCGTATCTGTTTGGAAGTCCTACCATTAACCAAAATATGCTCCCACAACTTTATACAGCGTTTGCTTTGATGACCCCACTTCGCGACAGAGGAAAATCCGCCGCCGCCTTCGGCGCCTACGGCTGGTCGGGAGAAGCCAAACAAAACCTCATTGCCAACATGCACAACCTGAAACTCAAGTGCTACCTAGATTCAATGTTTGTGAAGTTTATTCCTTCTGAAGTTGAAGAAGAAAACATCATTAAATTTGGAGAAATATTTGCGAAAGAACTGAAAATTTAAGAGTTTAAAGATTTAAAAAATTAAGAGTTTATGTTCACTTACAAACCTTAAATCTTTAAATCTTTAAACCTTAAAACCTTAAATCTTTAAATTTTAAATCTTTAAATCAAAATATCATGGCCAAAATAAACCTCTTCATCCCTTGCTACATGGACATGTTCAGTCCGACAGTACCTCATAGTGTTTATACCGTTTTGGAGCGTTTGGGAGATGAAATCATCTACAATCCTGAGCAAACATGCTGTGGTAAAAGGTTTTACCAGTTAGGCGAGTTGGAACTTGCTAAAGAACTTGCCAATCAGTTGCTGCAGGAGTACGATTTGAAATATCCGATGGTGGTTCCCACAACTTCGTGTGTTGGATACATGAAAAACTATTACAAAGAGTTGTTGGAAAATTCCGCAGAAGTAAACATGTTGCGCAACTTTACCCAAAACATTTACGAACTATGCTATTATATCGTTAACATTAAAGCGGTTGAAACATTAAATAACATTTTTAACCATCGGGTGTTTTATTTCAAATCTTGCGCTGCCCGAAATTTATACAAATTGGATGACGAACCCGAGTTGTTGCTAAGTAACACGAAAGGCTTGGATTTACTTATTGATAATGAGTTGAATACTTGTTGCGGCGCCAATAGCCATTTTGCACTTGCCAATCCTGAAGTTTCCGATATTTTGTGCCACAAAATTATTGACCGTGCATACCAAATGGGCGCTCAGTATATTACCTCTACCGATATACATTGTTTGCAACACATTAATGCGGTGTTAAATACGCTTGATATTACGTTGGAAGCGGTGCATATTGCGGATATTTTAGTGGGGGAACCTTTGTAATTTAAAAATTTAAATCATATTTTTATTTGCGCTCCTGTTTTCCCAAAACGTCTTTGGCGCATTTGATACTCGGCAATAATATCGAAAAGATGTTGTTTTCTGAAATCGGGCCACAGAATGGCAGGGAAAAAAAGTTCGGTATAAGCGATTTGCCATAACAGGAAGTTGCTGATTCTATATTCGCGGCCCGTGCGAATTAATATATCGGGATCCGGAATTTGATTGTTGCACAAAAATATGGGGAAACTGTATTGTGTAACAAATTGTTCTTCAATGCCATGCTCTATAATCTTTTTTACGGCGTTTACTATTTCCCAGCGACCGCTGTAACTTAAGGCAAGCACTATGGTTAAACCTGTGTTGTTTTTTGTGGTTTCGATGGCGTCTTGCAGTTCTTCTTGGCATTCCAAAGGAAGCGATTTCAGATTTCCTATGGCTTGTAAACGAACATTGTTTTGCATCAAACCCTCTAATTCATTCTTAATCGCTTTGACTAACAATTGCATAAGTGCATCTATTTCTTCTTTCGGGCGATTCCAATTTTCGGTAGAAAAGGCGTAGAGGGTAAGGAATTTTACACCCGCTTCGCCGGCGCCTTCTATAGCGTTTCTAACGGCTTCTACGCCATTTTGATGACCGTAAATGCGCTCTTTGCCGTGCTCTTCTGCCCAGCGGCCGTTGCCATCCATGATGATGGCGATGTGCTCAGGAATGTGCTTTCTCATCTTTTTTGTCCTCGTTGGTTCTTTAGTTTTACATTGGTTCTAACATCACAAAATCTGTCTTCGTTTCCGATTCGTACGGTAATGATCACTCCTGCAAAAGAATACCAGTCTGTTTTTATAGTAGAATAGCGTTGAGATTTAGGCGTATGTTTTGGATTTGAAGGATCTGCAAAATATTTGATGGCATCCAAAGAAGCAACAGGCATGGTGCCGTCATAAGGAGAAAAATCGTAATACAATCCGCCTACATCATCCAAATAATTGGTAAAAGTAAATCGAAGCCCCCACTCCGCACCTATACATATATATCTTCCAATATTTGCCTTAAATCCTATACCAAATGGGATGGCAAAACCTGTTAGTGCATATTTTTCCGACATGCCGTCACGTCCCTGTCCTTCTGTGCCAATTGGTTGCAAGTCGTAGGTTCTTCCATCGTAAACTCCCTGCGGGTTAAAAGAAAACAGGGCGCCGCCGCCAAAAAGATAAGGAGAGATTTGGTTTTTATGCCCCGCAGTATATACATTAAAAAAATTGATTTCCAATTGCGCAGATATTTCGGTGAGGGGAGATGAAAAAGACAAGTTCCTTTCTCTAAAATCCCATGAATACACATAGTCTCCATTTGCATGCAATAGAAAGTTTCCATTATCATCTTTTAGTCTTCGCAAACTGTGATTGTTTTCATCGGTAGCAGCAATTTTTCCGAATAAGATGTTTGCTTTCAATGCAATACGTGGCGTAAAGTTGTATCTGTAAATGAGGCCGCCTGCAAATTTCGCATTTTGAAACGGCATGCTGTTTAAATCGCCCAGGTAAAAAGAAGTGCCCATCAGCACTCCTATTTCAGAGCGTTGCGCCTGACAGAAATAGGAAGTTATGAGACATAAAAGAAGGAAACAGCTCTTTTTCACAAGTTTTGTTATCGAAACATTTTAACGATAAGGGTTTAAATTTATTTTTGCCGAAAAAATAATTATGAATTCTTCGTTCAGTATTTTTGAAGTATTAATGCTGCTCTGTTTTGCATGCAGTTGGCCCTTATCTATTTATAAATCTTTGAAAACCAAATTTGTTCTAGGAAAAAGCCCGGCATTTATGATGGTTATTGTCGTGGGATACATATTTGGTATTATTCATAAAACAGTGCACCATCCGAATATCGTTACCTATTTATGGGGCTTTAATATGTTATTGGTATCTTTTGATTTGGCGCTTTATTTTTATTATGCGCCGAAAAACAGGAGGGAAATCTCCCGATAAAAATCAATTAATTTTCTACTTTCAACTTCCCAGTTAAAATGTTCCAACACTGCTTTGCGTCCGTTTTTGCCCATTTCGATAGCCATTTCGGGATGGCTCTTTAAGTATAGAATAGCATTTACCGTTTCCTGAACTTCTGAAGGATTTACACAAATTCCACATTTATAATTATCTACCACTTTTCCCCAAGCCGGAAAATTGGATGCTATAACTGCCATACCGTTTGCCATATACTCAAACAATTTGTTGGGAGAACTGTTAATATAGTTAGGAACGGGATGCAAAATAATTAATCCTAAAGAAGATTCTCTAAGGATATTGAATAGCTCTTCCTGATTTATTTGCCCATAAAATTTAGCAAAAGAATGGCTTAGCAGCTCGCACTCTTTTTGAAGCGCCTCGTTTTCAATAGCGCCATAAATATGGATGGGTTCTTGTATTTGTCTTGCCACTTCTGCCATTTCCTGCGCACCTCTAATTCGGGTAACACCACCCGCATAAACAATAGCGCCGTTTTTTAATTCAAAATGAATGTTCTCCGCAGAATTTATGATAGGGTAGTTGGCTATTAAAATAGTATTGGGCTGGTAATTTTGATAGCGTTGCACAATTTCATCCACCACTGAAATAACTCCGTAGATTTTTTTTGCTGTTTGTTTTTCAATGTATCCGGATAGTGAAGCTATTATTTTTCTTAGACACGGTATAATATATGGTTTAGACATAATTTGCTTGGGCAGATCTTCATGCGCATCGTAAATAACGATATGTTTTTTTGCCATTTTCCGGGCTAAAAACAACAGCTCCGGATCATGAAAATGCAGTACATCCGGTTTATCTCTCAGAATAATTTTTTGCACTGATTTTGTGCCTTTAAAAAATCTGTTTTTTCGTCCTTTGCCTGGGAAACCCGCATCAATAATATTAACTCCGGAATTGAATTCATCTCCTTGCCCGTCAGCAACTACGAAACTAACATCGAAACCTGCTTTCCTTAAGGATACGCATTCTTTTTTAAAGATTCGCCCATCATGTCTTTTGTGGACTGTTGAAATATGATAAATTTTCATTGGTTACATCTTTAGTCTTTTATTATTTTTTTTTGCGTAATAATATGATAATATAATACTTAACAAATAAGCAGAGCTTCTGCCTATGGCGAAACAATAGAGCGCTATAATAACATTTTCATATACCACACAACCAATTAATAAACTCAGGAATGTACTGAAAGCGTAATAAATTTGCCATAAGAAGTTAATTTTTAGTTTATTCGCAATAATCAGTACATCAAAAAGAGGTATTGAAACAAAAGATAACAAAGCGGGTATTGTTAAAATTTGGGCATAATAAGCGGCAGTGTTCCATTGTTCGCCCAAAAATATTGAAAAGATAGTGGGTAATGATACTATTAATAAAGGAATTCCAATGATTGCAATGAATGAAACTATTTTTAGCATTTTTATATAAATGGCGCGACAGCAGCCGTAGTTATTAAATTCTTCGTTTGCCCGTTGGCGAAAAACATCTCTGATGGCAAAGCTGATCATATTTACGGGTGCAGAAAGCACCAGCATCGTCATTGCAAAATAACCAACTTCAACAGAACTAAAGTAGATGCCCAAAAAAAATACCGGAAGTTGTTGCCCTACCATATTTAACAACCGTCCCGGCATAATAAACTTTGGAAATTCTATAAACTCTTTGGCCAACTTCTTTGTTTGTGAAACAGATATTTTTCTAAATGCGGCTGCATCTTTTTCTAAAGCTCTGAAAACACAGAACCCTGCAGAAATGAGCCTGCCTCCCACATCTCCAACCACCAAGCCTTGAGAAAAAACTTTGACAAAACCCAAAACCAATTTACTTAAAGCAATGGCTGAGGCATTAGTTATTTTGTTAATTGCCAATTTCTTAAAATATCCATTTCTCACACACCATTCATTATAAGTGTTATAAATGATGATGGAGAAAGCGGCTATGGGGCAAACAAACAGCCATGTTTTAATTTGAGGCTCAAATGTTTGCGATAGAAAATCGGCAAAAAAAAGTTGCAAAAGAAAATAAACGGAGGTTAACACAAAAAAGCTTAAAAAGAGCGATACGCCCACCAAGTTAGCAGCGTCCTGTTTGGTTTTGGCAACTAAAATACCCAATTCATACTTTCCGCTTGAAAATTCGACCATAATTGAAATAATAGTGGTTAAAATTGCCAACAATCCAAATTCCGCAGGGGTAAAAACACGTGCAATAACCGGATAGAATAAAAAAGGAATAATTTGAGCTAAAACAGTTCCACTTCCCAAGGTGAGAATGTTTTTACCAAACTCATTTTTCGATATTACTTTTGTTATTTTTTTGATCATAGCTTAGAGGTCGAAGGCACGAAGGGGCGAAAGCACGAAAGCGCGAAGGGGCGAAAGCGTGAAGCCCCTTCGTGCTTTCGTGCTTTCGTGCTTTCGCCCTTTTTATGAAGATAGTGGTATAAAAACGGAAAAATAAATAAGAGTGCATAAAAGGATGCTCCCAAAAAATCCGTGAAGCTAAAAAAACCAAAAGAAAAATTTATGACAAACAAGAAAAAGAGATCTCCCAATTGTTTAAGATGAAACAGGTAAATGATAGAACTCCACAAAAGAACTGCAATATAGATAATTAAGCCAATAATTCCGGAAAAAAGAAGCACAGAAAGGAAAAGATGGTGCGGATAAAAGTATCGTTCTGTTTCTTTTTGAAAGATTTTTAAAAAATTAAAACCATCTCCAAAAATTTTATGAACGACCGTATATTCATCAAATATTTTTTTACTCAAAGTCCACAAATTTTTCCTCGACGATATAACGGAAACAATATCTTTTTTCTGAAAGGGAGTACTTGCAATACTTTCATCATCATCAACTTTTTTCTCAAGATCGTCTTCAGGGGTACTTATCTGTTTATCGAAAAAATCCACTTTTATTAAGCGAGATGAAGCTGCGCTGTTGATACGATAAGAAACTAATTGAATATTGATATTCGTCTTGTGGCTATTTATGAAAAATATTTTTTCCGCTTTTTCGGAAATCAAAGGAAAGTAGGATAAAAATGAAAAAAGCATCACTAAATTGAACACGGAAAGTGTAAGAAAAAGAAGCAGCGTTTTATAGGAAAGTTTGTTTGCAAATGCTTTTTTGAACAGAAAAGGGATTAACAATAAGAGACAAACAATAAAGAAAAAGCCAAAAAAAAAGAAAAAGCGTCTTGACCCGGAAAGGAAACCAACAAAAATAAAAAGTTGTAATGCTACCAAAAGCCATGCTTTATATTTAATCTTTTCCGGTGAACGAAGGAGCATATACAATCCGAAAACTAACCCATTTAGAAGAAATAGCGAGAAAAAATTATAGTCGGAAACAGGTGATGCTCCCCATCTAAAATGACGCATCTCACTAATATATTTGTAAGAAATAAACTGCGGAGAGTAAAAGAATTTCCATAGTCCAAGCAAGGAAACAATAATGGAAAAAAGAATGAAATATTTGCCAATTTTTTCAATTAATATCATAAAATCATGCTTAGAGCGCACATTATGGGCTAACAAAAACAAAAAAACGGAAGTAAATGCAATTTCCTTTAAAAAATTTAACGGTAACCCTTTAAAAGGATAAACTGTACATAAAAGCGCTATTAATTCAATCAAAATAAGCAAAATAACAGGGCAAAATATTTTTACACTTCTCACAAAAGATTGTTTTGCCTCTTTAATATTTACAAGTTGGTACAGGGTAAAGAGGAATAGTAACGGGATTAAAAGAAAAATGGCGTATGGTATCGCATTTCTCGCAACGTACAAAACGATAAAAAAGGCTAACAATGAAATCGGATTAAAATTTTTCACTTCTTACGAGAAAATAGTGCGCAAAAATAAGATTTTTATTCCTTTTTGCTTCTAAATTTAGAAAGTACAAACATTTTCAGCGCTCCTCGTTCCGATTTTGTTAATCCGACATAATAAACAATACCTGCCGAAGAAACCACCGTTATGGCGGCCACACCCACAATTCTCCAAAACGACGCGCTACAACTGTAGTAGAAAAACACCGGCAGTATGAACGTTAACAGCGTTACGCCCGAAATAGGTAGCATGACATGTTTAAAATAGTTTAGAACATTCATTTTCAGCATGCTTTTCATAAAATAGATGCGGCTTAGCTGGGCAATAGCGGTAAGCACAACAAGGCTATACATGGCGCTTTGCGGAGGAAATCCTAATTTTAAAAACAGGTAGGAAACCGGCAAAGTTAATAGAATGATGGAACTTGTAACAATTTGATACATTTTTATTTTTCCGGTGGCATGCAGCGCTGCTACAAACGGATTGGCGAGCGATTCAATAATAGCATTAATAATGATTAAACGGGTGAAAATAACCGTGTAATCGGGCACAGTGTTTTTTAACCATATAGATAAAATGGCTTGTGTTTCAATAAGAACAGGTATAGAAAGAATTAAAACCAAATAGTAACAAAATTTGGAACTTTGAAATACCAATTTCATCATCTCGCCCGATTTGTCTTCCGGATCCACAGAATATGATTTCATGATTTGCGGGCGTACTGCTGTAAAAAAGCTAAGCGAAAACTGGCTTAACGCGGAGTAAACCTGTACTGCAACGCCTCGTGCAGCATTGATTAATACTCCGAAAAACAAATTGAGTAACAGTGTGATCCCCTGACTTCTTGCTACTGTGGCTAATGAGCCCGTTATATTCCATCCTGCAAAACCAAGCACCTCTTTAAACATTGCGCTATTCCAGTAGTATTTTAGTTTGCACTCGGGAAACTTTAAAGTGGAATATGCGATATAAGCAGCTGATATTAAGATTTGTACAAGAAACAGCAACACGGCGTATAACTTCAATTTGTCTCCCGGCAGATAGATGAGCACAAATAGAATTGCCAATTTGAGAGCCACTTCCAAAATGCCCAGATAGGCATATACTTGCAGTTTTTCACGTGCGGTAATGATGGCTAAATAAGGCGTTGTGATGATGCTTACCACAAAAGTAAGAATGGCAAAGTGAAGTACCCATGCGGCAGCATTCATTCTATCGGCAGGAATGACCGCTTTTGTTTTTAAGTACCACAGCCCTAAAGTTTCTGTTAAGGCGAAAATGACTATCGCAATTATGATAAAAATCAGCACATTAATACTAAAAATCTGTTTCAGTTTGGTGTGATTTTCTACGCCGAGTTCTACCGCAAAAAAGCGTTGGGAGGCAGTTGCCATAGTGGCGCTCAAAAAGCTGAACATGGTTACTACGCCGGCAACGAGCTGATAAGTACCGTAGTCGGTTTCGCCCAGCACATTAAGCACTACACGCGTGGTATAAAACACAATGAGCAACATGAGCAACATCCTGAAATAGAGGGCAGCGGTGTTTTTTGCGATGCGGGATTTGTTGATTTGAGGCATAAGACTTAAATTGCCGTCAGCTTTAGCTGACGGAAAATAATAGAGTGTGCAAAATTAATTTTTTTTGGTTTGTAATTTTTTTTGTGAGTTATAATCTCTAAAACAAAACGTACATTTTTTCAAAACGAACGGTACATTTTTTTGCACACGTTAAATCGAAATGCAAAACTACACTTTTATTTTTGAATTGACAAAATTATTTTCCCGCTTGGTTAATGAATTGTGTAATTATTTCTTCCACACCGCTGCTGTCTATTTTGGAAGTGCGATATAAAGAGTTGTTTTTTAAAAGGACAAGAAAATTTGTTCGTGTAAAATCGTTTACAGAAAACAGGAAAAAATCATCTATCATTTTCTTGTTGTCAGGAACGACACTTACCGCTAAAATACTATCAAATCTGCGGTTTTTTTCTTCAATAATAAAACACCAAAGAGAAATGTCTTTGTGTTCATTTTTTACGGCAAAAATAATCGGCAATTCAGACACTGTTTTTTCGGCTTCAAACGCTGTTAAATCTTTATTTAAAAGCCATTGAAAAATATCGTTTCGGATATTCTTTTTTGCCTTTTTGATAGCATAAACTCCTTTTCGCCAATTACTCGGAAACATCCAATACAACCTTTCCTGTGCATCTCTAAAAAGCTGTTCATCAACTACCGCTTGGAAAGCCTTTGGAGTTATAACCCATTCGGAGCGAGGGTTTTTATATGATTTTTGTTTCAGGCGTCCCCATATTTTGTTGTAAATGCGAGTGCCGATATAAGTTTCGTCAGTCAGAATTTTTATTACTTTCGACCTATCCCACCGTTTACCATTGGCTGATAATATGCCTTTTTGATTTAACAGAGCAACAATGTCGGGAATTAAATACCGCTCTTTTGTAAACAGATTAAATACCTCTCTGACGGTTTCGGTTGTTTCATCTTCTTTTGGTACAAATGTAACTCTTTCGTTTGCAATCTGTTTGTGTTCTCCTGTTTTTAAAATACGAATTGGCTTTTTGTTTACGTCCAATAATTGCCGAGCCATTCCGTAAACGGCTGTTCCGCCTGCCGAATATCCTTGTTCGGAAACTTTTACGCAACCATAAAAAACTTTATCGCTCAACTGACGGCTGTATTCTGCCGCCATATAACGATGTAGAGATATTTCCAAACTTGCAGAAAGTTGATTGGTTGCATTGGGAAATCCTCTTGAAACATAGACTACTTCTTTGCCGTGTTTTCTGCACAAATAGGTCAAATATGCTGCTTCGTCTTGGTCTTGAAAACGTCCCCAACGAGAAACATCATAAACAAATACATAGTCAAAGTGCGGTGCTTCGATATTTTCAATCCAATTGGAAAACAAGCGTTGAAACGCAGGGCGATTTGCTAATAATCCGGTCTTCCCCTCATCGGCTTCTTCGTGTATTATTTCAATGTTGTGTTCATTAGCAAATTTTTGAGTATGCTGTCGTTGAATAGCAACTGAATTTTCCTGCTTGTCTTCTGCCGAATGCCGGTAATAGGCTATTGCTTTTTTGCGTGTATGTAGAGAAAAAATCGACATTGTTTAGATAAAGGTTTCCATAAGTTTGTAAAGATCGGCAAATACGCTTTGCTCTTTCTCCGTCAGTTTGATATTGAGGTTTTTCTTTACGTTCAATTCCTGTATCAGATTTTTAATTTGAATGGAAATACCTGATAAGTGTGTTAATTCACTTAATTCTGTTACAGACATTTTAGACTCTGTAAGAAACAGTTCAATATATTCTTCATACAAAGAGGCTGTTGCGAAAATTTTGTAAAGAGCTGTGAAATCCTTCCGTCTGTACAGCAAATTATCATTGATTTTTCGGAAAAGAATTTGTATGATGTCATCAACCTGAAATTGTTTTATTCTTCGTAATTTAGGAATAAGTTGTGTAA
>WQWP01000013.1 GCA_009787485.1 Lentimicrobiaceae bacterium
ATGCGAGTGTAAAGCCACAGAAAGACCGCCCAAATCGGTAAAAGCATAATCTATAAAAACAATATCTTTTATGCCGATGCCAATGCCGAAATTAATTTGGCAAGAGAATTTGTTTTTGCCGTCGAAGTAAGGAAGTTGTTGAAAATTACCGATGCCGGCACGAAGCGCCACGATGGTTTTATACGCAAACTCCATTCCAAAATGCGGGTCAATAGATAACACATTGCTTCTAATCAACGTGTTGCGTTTTCCATCAAAAGTGCAATCGAAATCTATGGCAAAAGTTCCGTTAAATCCTTTACCCAACTCCACGTATTTTCCCGCGCCGATGTTCAGTTTCGGAATCGTTAATTCTAAACTGTTTTCCGGAATTTCGTTTCCGGTGGCTTCAAAAATTTCAATCACTTTAGGCGTTAAATCGTAAGTCCATGCATTAAAAGTGGAAGTAACATCTTTTAACATTGCGCCCACCTGCCAGCCCTTATTATTATATTGTATGCCGGCATCTAAGCCGAAGCCCCATGCACCGGCAAATTTGCCAATAGTTCTGCGAATAATTTTAGCATTGGCGCCCAAGGAAAGTCCTTTTGCCTTTTCAAAATTATAGGCATAACTCAACAAAAAAGCGTTGTCGGCTGCCGAAAAGTAAGAGATCTTATTATAATCAACATTTCCGTGGTTATCAATTAATTCGGTAGTATTCATAATATTATCTACCCCAAACCGGATCCACGAAAATGCTACTGCCTGTTTGTTATCTATTCTGTAACCGGCGCCAATGTAATCGTATTTTGCGATGCCGGCAAAATATTCGGCATGCATTGCGGATAGTTGGTAGGGGCGTTCCATGCGCACCAATCCGGCAGGATTCCAATACGCTGAGGTAACATCGTTCGATATGGAGGCCATCGTGTTTGCCATTGCCAACCCGCGCGCACCCACGCCTAAAGAGAGAAACTCGTTGCTGTATTTTACAGTCTGCGCGTTGGTTAAAAGAAAGGAAAGACTAAGAAAAAAAATAAGTGAAAACTTTTTGTTACTCATAATGACAAAAAAGATATGGTAGATAAACGTTGTGCCGCATTTTTTATTTTTAAATGTTTGAAATAGGTGAATATTTCTGCTACTTTTGCCAAAATTTTTGACATGAAAATCGGCATCCTTTCTGACACCCACGGTTTTATACACCCTAAAATATTCGATTTTTTTGCCCAATGCGATGAAGTATGGCACGCCGGCGATATGGTTTCGACCGACATCCTGGATCAATTGTCAACCATAACCAAAGTAAGAGCCGTTTACGGCAACTGCGATGGCTGGGATGTCATGGGCAAATACAAAGAAATTGAAGTCTTTAACTGTGAAGAACATACCGTTTTCCTGAAACACATCATCGGAAATCCAAAACATTACAACCCCGATGTTTTACCGCTAATTAAAAAAGCATCCCCCACCATTGTCGTAGCCGGCCATTCACACATTCTACAAATCATAAACGACGCCAAAAACGGCTGGCTTTTCATGAACCCGGGCGGCGGCGGAAGGTTTGGACACCACACGCACATTACCTTCATTCGTTTCGATATTAATGGAACTGATATTAGCAATATGGAGGTTTATGATGAAATAAAGCTTGAAAACACCTAAGAACCAAGTTCAAACATATTGCCGTCAGTTTTAACTGACGGAACAAGAAATAAGCAAAAGCAAATGGCTTTAGCCAAAATCATTTTTATTTTTTGCAATGATCTTGGGCTAAAGCCCATTTTATTTCATCTTCTATCGTCCGTTGGCTGAAGCCAACGGCAATCTGCGTGCTCAAAAATCATACCTCGCCTTCCTCCTCCCAAAAGCATAAGCCACATACCCAGCAAAATACACCGGTTTCGTCCTGTTAAACGCCATTTGCTGAATAAACGGAAACACCATATCCATAGAAACCCCTACCTCAAGCACTTGCATCCTCAATGGATTATTGCTAAAATCGAAATTAAACCCTGCTTTCGCATAAAACCCGGGGCGCACCGCAATTTTATGAAACCTGTCAAAAAAACGAGCCGCACCGAAAATATCTATCAAGTAATGTATATCAGGATCATAGCGTTCAGCTTCCGTATATATCAGCCCGTCCTTTTCTTTAATAATCTCTAAATAAGTAGGTAATCCTAAACAAATGGACGCGCCGAATCCAAAAAAATAGCGAATTTGCACCCCGCCGTAGTAAGGTTTATGCGTGATAATACGCTGAAATCCATACCCGCCACGAAGAAAAAACAAATCGTATAACTTACCGAAAGCAAAAGTTCGTCCATCCGGATAAGTTCTACCTAATACCGCTTTGTGATGGATGCGATACAAAAATTCAACCTCCCATAGATGCTTGTCTCGAGCATTCGGCGTTTTCCCTTGTTGAAATCCCAAACTAAAACCTGAAGTGTTCAAACACAGCAAAATATTCCACTCTTTTATGGTAATCGTCTCCATCTCTGCCTCCCCTACTTCAATTTCCTGCGCATAAAAAGAGAGGCAGCACAAAAAGAAAGCTAAGAAAAAAAACAATTGCTTCATAATAATTTAAAGATTTAAGATTTAAAGATTTAAGATTTAAAGATTTAAGATTTAAAGATTTAAAAGATTGTCTCTTACATAGTTTATTCTTTAAATTTTAAATTTTAAATCTTTAAATTCCTTTAGGGTTGCGAAAATATGTTTTTTCTACAAAATTGTTATTTTTGCCGATATTTATACATCATAATGCACAAATTTTACTACAGCATTAAAGCCCTGCGATTAATTTCACTGCCACTTTCTTTATCGGGCATTATTATGGGAGGATTATTGGCAAACTCTTTCGGATATTTTTCATGGCTACTATTTGGATTGGCGTTAATTACGGCTGCGGCTCTGCACCTCACCTGCAATCTCGCCAATGACATAGGAGATTATCAATCCGGCAACGACTCTGTGGCAAGTGTGGGATATGAAACCATGCTGCTGTCGGGAAAGTTATCCGTGAAAGAGGTAAAAGTTATGGTAGGAATACTTACCGCTATCGCTGTAACGGCAGGTATTGCATTGGTTTACTTTGCTTTTGGAAATCTACTTTCATTACGCGCTTTGGTAATGCTTTCCATAGGCGCAGTTGCCGTTTGTGCAGCCATTCTTTACACGATTGGTAAAAAACCTTATGGATACAGAGCGTTTGGCGATTTGGCAGTATTTCTCTTCTTTGGCATCGCCGCGGTGGCAGGCACCTTTTTTCTACTTACCCAAACGCTACCGGCAGTTATATTTTTCCCTGCCGTCTCCATGGGATTTTTGGTAACCGGAGTGGTGAATATCAACAATATACGCGATATGGAAAATGATATAAAATACCGCAAAACCATTCCCATTCTCATAGGGGAAAAGAGAGCCAAATTGTATCAAACGGCATTAGTTTTTCTGCCATTTTTACTTATGATGATATATGACATCATTATTGGTTATAAAAACAGCATTTTTCTGCTCGGTCATTTATCTTTTCTTTTATTGATGTTGCCGGTTGCCATTTATCATATTTCATTGGTATATAAACATAAAGGATTAGAACTGAATAAACCTTTAGGATATTTGATAGTAATGGTTGTGCTTTTCTCTTTAATTATATGGTAATATGTTGTCTGTTTTAATGAAATAAAAATGTCTCTCGAAAACCTAAAACTCTTTTTCAGCAACTTATTATCGTTCGATGATCAATTTCCGCTATTATTCACGCAGTTTTATTTTTGGGCATTTTTTGCATTAGTTTTTGCAGGATTAACTTTATTGAAGAATAAAATCTTACTGCGCAACACATTTCTCATGTTTGCCAGTTTATTTTTTTATTTTAAAACCTCCGGATTGTTCGTTATCTTGCTTTTATTCACTACACTAAACTGTTTTTGGGTTGGCAAAAAAATAGATACAACCGAAAATATTCAACATCGAAAATGGTTCGTTTTTTTGGGCATTTTTGTCAATTTATTGCTACTTGCCTATTTTAAATACGCTTATTTCTTCACTTCGGTATATAATTCCATGTTTAATACGAATGTTGAGATTGTGAACTATTTAGCGCTGTGGACCAACCAATGTACAGGCAGTTCGTATTTTGATGTCGGGAATATTTTATTGCCTGTGGGAATCTCTTTTTATACATTTCAAAGTATTAGTTATGTGATTGATGTGTATAGGAGGCAGGTTGCACACGTGTCCAACTTTTTAAATTTCGGATTATTTGTAACCTTTTTTCCGGGTTTGGTGGCCGGCCCCATTATTCGTGCCAGCCAATTTGTGCCTCAATTATACAAAAAGTTTTTTTTGAGTAGAAAACAGTTTGGAATTGCTGTTTTTTGGATTTTAAACGGATTGATGAAGAAAATCATCCTCAGCGATTACATAGCGGTTAATTTTGTGGACAGGGTGATAGAAAATCCGCAATTATTTACCTCTTTTGAGAATTTCTTCGCCATTTTTTGCTATTCTTTGCAAGTTTATGCCGATTTTTCGGGCTACACCGACATTGCCATCGGCGTGGCTATGCTGATGGGCTTTTACATGCCCAAAAACTTCGATGCGCCTTATAAAGCTACCAACCCCGGCGATTTCTGGAAACGGTGGCACATCTCTTTGTCCACCTGGCTGAAAGATTATTTGTACATTCCGCTCGGCGGAAATCGCAAAGGGAAATTCCGCACTAATGTCAACTTGATGATTACCATGTTGCTGGGTGGTTTATGGCACGGCGCAAGCTGGAACTTTGTACTTTGGGGCGGATTAAACGGCGTGGGGATTCTCATTTTTAAAGGCTGGCGTTCCATCAATAATCGAAAACGTTTATTTGTAACACTATTCTTTTTCCTCCTTTCGCTACTTCTTTACCTCTTATTCCCTGTTCCTGCTTTCAAAATTGCACTCATCTGGACAGGCATCATTTGTTTGGGCGCCTCGTTAACTTATTTATATATTGATGTGTTAACAAAAAAGCCACTCCCAAAACTAAATCGGGTATGGTCTATATTCTTAACTTTTATCTTTATCACTTTTACCCGATTATTTTTCCGCACCGGCTCCAATTTAACCCCGTCGGAACAAACTACTCACGCATGGAATACTGCAAAAGCTATGATCAACCAAATCGGAGGCTCGTGGAATTGGGCGCAAATTCCTGAAATTATGGCTACTTACAAATCCGTATTTCTTCTTTTTGCTTTAGGAATGACGATCCATTGGCTTCCGGGGCGTTGGAAAAGATGGTACAGAATCAATTTTACACTGCTTCCTCTTTGGGTAATCGGAGTGGCTGTGGTGGTTTCCGTTTTTATTGTGTATCAGTTTATTACTGCTGATTTGCAGCCGTTTATTTATTTTCAGTTTTAACGAAAAAAATGAGGTAATGAGTTTTTTGAAGTGCTATAGTTTTGGTTTTTAAGTGGCTCTCGTTAGAGAGCATGTCGCGCAAATATACAACCAAAAAAGACGTTTGTCAAGAGGAAAGTGCAAAAAAATAGCATCTCAAAAAAAAATTAGCCAAAAAAAGCTATGATGGATTATTTCAGAAAATAGTGATATTTTTGCACATTCCTAAAAGTCAAAACAATTGATCTACAAAACAAAAAAACGATGAACATAAAACACAATATAATCACACTTCCTACTTTTATAACTTTTGCTGCTGCATTCATCCTTTTTACCCTTTCCTGCAACGATTCCAAGAAAACCAAAAGCATAACAAAAGAGGCGCCAATCACCATTTCTGCTCCCAATTTTGACCCCGATTCGGCTTTTTATTTTGTGAAGGCGCAAACCGATTTTGGTCCCCGCGTGCCCAATACGGAGGCGCATAGAAGATGTGCTCAGTTTTTGCAAAATAAATTGGAGGAATATTGCGATAAGGTAATCGTACAGCCTTTTATTACCCATACTTTCGATGGCACGAAGATAAATGGTAAAAACATTATCGGCTCTTTTTTCCCTGAAAAACAAAAGCGGATTTTGTTGGCTGCGCATTGGGATTCGAGGCATGTTGCAGATAATGACCCCGATCCTGCCAATAGAGATAAACCGATTGACGGCGCCAACGATGGCGCAAGCGGTGTTGGCGTTTTGTTGGAAATTGCACGTCAGTTGAAAGAGAAAAATCCCGAAGTAGGCGTGGATATTATTTTCTTTGATGCCGAAGATTGGGGACCACCACACGGGCAAAACGAAGACGGCGATTGGTGGTGTTTGGGAGCGCAACACTGGGCAAGAAACCCGCATGTTGCTAACTATAAAGCCCATTTTGGGATTTTGTTGGATATGGTGGGCGCACCAAATGCCAAATTTTTACAAGAAGGTCTTTCTAGGCGCTATGCTTCGCAAATTGTATCCAAAGTTTGGACAAAAGCCTATCAGTTAGGATATAAAGATTATTTCCTGAATTTTGCCGGAAACCCCATCACCGACGATCATTTATATGTAAATAAAATTGCTAAAATTCCGATGATCAATATCATTCATCAGGATCATACCACAAGAACAGGGTTCGTGCCCACCTGGCACACACTGCAAGACAATATTGCCAACATTGATAAAACCACGCTGTATGTGGTGGGAACTACCGTGTTGGCTGTGATTTACGATGAACAATGAGCCGTTTAAAATAATCCTGCCTTCCGTAGCGTTATCTAAGACCGAAAATTCAGATAATGAACCGACTATTTCTTTTTCTAATCATTGCATTTCAGGCTTTTATGGTTTTTGCGCAACGCTCTCAAGAGGAACAATTGGCCGCTCAATACTATCAACAAGGAGAGTTTGAAAAAGCCAAAGCGATTTTAAAACCTCTTTTCGACAAAAAACCGGATGTTTACGTCTATTCCTATTATTACCCCACTTTAATGCAATTGGAGGATTATAAAGAATTGGAAAAAGTGGTCAAAGCGCAACAAAAAGCATTTCCCAACGTGCGAAGATATGCTATTGATTTAGGATATGTATATGAACGTCAGGGAGATTTGAATAAAGCGCTGAAAGAATACGATATCGCCATTAAAAATTTGCCTACCCAAGAAGCCGCATACAGAGAATTACATCATGCCTTCTTAAGTAAAAGGAAAACAGATTATGCCGTAGATGTTTTGTTGAGAGGAAGGAAAGCGCTGCAAAACCCTAAACTGTTCACCAAAGAATTGGTATATGTGTATGCTGAATTAAAAAAATCCGATAAAATTATTGAAGAAGCGCTTAATTTAGTGAGAGATGGCGCTGCCGACCAACGTGCAGCATCTCAAACCATGCTTCAAAATTTGATGATTGAAGATGAAGATAAAACTACCTATTTATTGCTTAAAACCGCTTTGCAAAAAGAGATTCAAAAAGATCCGAATAACTTGGAATTTGTGTATTTGCTGTACTGGGCATACCAATTAAATAAAGATTTTGCCGATGCGTTGCTCATCGCCAGATCGTTAGACAGGCGAGCGAAAGGCGATGGCGAAATTATTATGGATTTGGCTAACAACGCCATGCAAAACCGAGATTACGAAATGGCAAAAGAGGCGTTGGAATTTGTTATTGTCAAGGGTGAAGAATCGCCTCATTATACGAAGGCAAAGTTTCAGTTGTTAGATGTAAAATATCTGCTATTAATTTCCGTGTCTCCTGTAAAAATACTGGAAGCCAAAATATTGGAACAAGAATTTAAAAACTTGATAGCGGAATACGGCATCCACAACGGCACCTCTGAGTGGATTCGGAAGTATGCACATTTATTAGCGTTTTATGTAAATAATCCCGACGAAGCGATCGACATTTTGAATACGGCAATTGCCAACTCCGATGCCCGCACACCACACCAAAAAGCATTGTACAAGATAGACTTAGCGGATATTTTATTGTACTCTGGCAATGTTTGGGATGCTACGCTGCTTTATTCGCAAGTAGATAAAGATTTTCCGAATGATACCATCGGGCAAAATGCCAAGTTTAAAAACGCCAAACTCTCTTTCTATATCGGCGAGTTCGAATGGGCTAAAAGTCAGTTAGATATCTTGCGCGCCGCCACTTCAAAACTGATTGCGAATGATGCCATGCAACTCTCGCTCGTCATTTCCGATCATGAAGATGACGAGGAAGACGAGGATGAGGAGGAAGAGGAGGAAACCACAGAACTAGAGTTTTACGGCTTGTTTGGCAATGACTTTGAAAAGAACAAAGCGCTTCGCTATTTCGCCAAAGCCGATTTTATGCTGTTTCAAAATAATGATGAACAGGCGCTTAAGTATTTAGATTCCATTACGCTCGTTACACCGTTCTCGAAATTACAGGCGTATGTGCTTTTCCTGAAAGCCCAAATTGCCACTCGCCAAAAGAAATATCTGGAAGCCGAAAAATTGTATCAGCGTATTTGCGATGTGTATTCAGATGGTTTGTTGGGAGATGATGCGCTTTTCTATCTTGGCGAACTTTACGAATATTATTTGAAGGATATACCTCGTGCAATGGAGGCTTATCAAAAGTTGATGAAAGAGCACCCGGGAAGCCTTTTTGTGGTGGATGCGCGGAAGAGGTTTAGGGCGTTGCGGGGAGATTTTTAAAAGAAGCACAAAGATGATGCAGATTATCACGATTTACGCCGATTAAAAGACATATGTTCACCCTCTATAAAGCCTCCGCCGGTTCAGGAAAAACCTCACGTTTAGTAGTGGAATACTTGGCGTTGTGCCTGCCGCAGCCCGAAAAATTCAGGCATGTGCTTGCCATTACGTTTACGAATAACGCTACTGCTGAGATGAAAGCACGCATTGTGGACACACTTTCGAAATTGGCTTTTGAAACGCAAATTACGCCCAATTCTTCAATTTATCATACATATAATCAGGTTGTTGCAAAAATTGCTTCAAATTTATCCGAAAATGAACAATCGAATTATATCAAAAAACAATCGAAATTATTGTTAGAGAAAGTTTTATATGAATACGACAGATTTTCTATCAGCACGATAGACAGTTTTTTTCAACGTATTTTACGCGCTTTTGCCTTAGAATTTGGACTTTCTACGCAGTTTAATTTAGAAATAGAATTAGATGATTTTTTTCGGGAAACGATTACCGTTTTACTGCATCGCATTTCTAAAAACAACGAACATCTTACCCAACGGGTGTTAGATTTGGTGGAAAAGATGATGTTGGATAAAGGAAAATGGAAAGTAGAATGGGAAATTCTTAAGCTATTGAAACTTAACTTGGAAGAGGAGGTTTATTTTCCATTAAAAAAACTACAGGAATCTGAAAATAAAAATTTTGATCAGGCGAAAAGAAAGATTAACCGGGAGATTTATCGCTTAAAAAATCAATTAAAAAACTTCACGAGTAAAGAAGACAAAAAATCGGAAACCTATTCAATACTCAACAAAGAACTGTTAGAATATGAGTTTTTTGGTAAAAACCTGTTTCAGTTGGCATTGCTGTTTGATTTAAAGATGATTATGGATGAGATTAAAGCGCAAGATAATCTCTTTTACCTTTCGGAGACCAATGCAAAAATTAGCGAAAAATTGGGAGATGACGACGTCCCTTTTATCTATGAAAAAATTGGAAATCAATATTCCTACTTTTTTATTGATGAGTTTCAAGATACATCTAAATTGCAGTGGCATAATATAGTACCGCTTATTAAGAATGCGTTATCAGGAAATAATAAATTCAACGAACAGGGGAAAGTTTTTCTTTTCGGAGACGTAAAACAAGCCATCTATCGTTTTCGCAACGGCGATGCGGATATTTTAAAACAACTTTCTAACATTGAAGAGTATAGAACTACTCTCCTACCCTATTCTCAGCCGGATAAAGATTATCGGGTAGAATTATTGGATACTAATTTTCGCTCTGCAAATAAAGTGGTAGCATTTAATAATACGTTTTTTGAATATTTAACTGCTGAAAATGCACCTTTTTATGAAGCAAAAGAATTTTATGAAGATGTGAAGCAAAAAACGAAACCCACTGCCGAAGAAGGCTTAGTAACGGTACGTTTTCAAGAAGATGAGGATCCTCGTAAGTTTGCGGAGTTTATGTTAGAGCCTGTTTTAGAAACTGTTTTAGATGGATTGCAACGCGGATATGCCTGTAAAAACATTGCAGTATTAGTGAGCAGTAATGATTTAGCGAGTACAATAGGCGCATTTCTAGTAGCCAATGATATCCCGATTATCTCTGCCGAATCGCTGCAACTCTCCGCATCTCCCGAAATTAATGTACTTTTTGCCACTTTGCAATATTTGGTCTCGGAAGAAGATAAATTGGCAAAATTGGCAATTGTTCATTATTTTGTACAAAAAAATGGCCTTTTATTGGAAGATTATTTGCAAAGTGTGCAAAATGAAGACACTTTTCGGCAATTTTTAACAAGTATTCATATTGATATCAACAGAAAAGAACTAAATACACTTCCTTTATTCACATTAGTAAACGAATTATGTCGAATTTGCTTGATTTCACTTTGCGACCCATTTTTGATGAGATTATTAGATGAATGCGAAAAGTTTGTTACAAAGCGCAACGGAACTATTTCTCTGTTTTTAGATTGGTGGGAAGAAAAAGGGCAGGCAATAGCGCTTTCTACCCCTCAAGGTATTGATGCCGTAACAATTTCAACCATCCACAAATCCAAAGGTTTGGAATATCCTGTGGTGATTTTGCCCTACAGCCGTTACGGTACTGCTAAAACCAAACCCGATGTTTTTGTGCAAGACCACGTTACCGGATTGGAGTATGATTGGGTTACGTTAACAAAAGAAGGAACGCCTGCGCGCTTCCAGCCCAACTATGCGGAAGAATCGAGGAAAACGTTGATTGATAAGCTAAATACGTTGTATGTTGCGCATACTCGCGCAAGAACTGAACTGCACATCATTACGGAAAAAGCAGATGCGAAGATGGGGAATTATAGTAAGTTTTTGGCGAAATTTACTGAAGGGAGAAGGGAACAGGGAGAAGAGGAGAAAAGGAGAAGAGAGGAAAGAAGAAGGGAGGAAGGAAGAAAGAAAGCGGAAGAAAAATCCCCTTCAAATTTTGAAGGGGTGTCCGGCGCAGCCGGACGGGGTAGTTTATATCGCACACCTCCCGCCTCCAACCTTACTCCTCCCACCCCCCACCAACTCCGCGGCATCTTCATACACAATTTCTTATCCTCTTTATTCACCTTCCCGCAAAATGAAAAAGAAATTGATTTGGTAGTACAAAATATTGAAGCAACATACAAGAAAGATCTTGCCCATATTTTCCATAAAATTTTGAATGACAACTCACTCTCTCCTTATTTTGCCCCAAATGTGAAGGTGTTGAACGAAACCTCCATCTTGTTCCCGAATGGAAATTTGGCACGCCCCGACCGCGTAGTTTTTTTAGAAGATAAAGTAGTGGTTATTGATTATAAAACAGGCGAGCCGCATGCTTCGCACAAAGAGCAGATAGATCAGTATTGTGAGGCTATTCGGGCGATGGGATATGAAGAGGTAGAGGGGCGGGTTTTGTATATATAGGATTAATTCTGCTTCCCCCTGCTATCCCTCAAAATCATCACAGTGCCGCTAAGGAACTTCTTTTTTATCCCTTCCAAGGTGTATAAAAAAACATCGCAGCCATAATAATAAACGCCTTCGGGAAGTGGACGGTGTGTGCGCTCATCTGTACCATCCCACTTGATGTCAGGATCTTCTGTTTTGAAGACGCGCCTTCCCCACCGGTCGTGAACTACCAAATCTATCTTTTGTACATTAGTGTAAGGAAATGGGAGCCATGTGTCGTTAATACCATCGCCATTGGGAGTAAATACGTTGGGAAGCGAGTAGGTTTTGCACTCATCTACATCAAAACAACGCGGAGACGTCATTTCCGATTCGTTGCCCACTTCATCTTTAATTAACATGGCGTAACAGCCTGTGATAGAAGGAAGATTTTGGATGATATGCGAACAAAATTCTGGATAACAAGGCGCATAATATGAAAAGGAATCAATGCAAAACAGCGGCGTTTGATAATTAGGCTGGTAATAGATATAATATTGATACGCATCCGTATAAGAATCCGGATCAGGAAACTTCCACCAAAAAGTAACCTCTTCACAATTGGTGGTGATTTTTGTTTCCGGCATATCGGGAGGAACGTTGTCAATGGGCGTTCCGCATGCAAACTGCGAGCGGCTGTAAAGCGGAGCAATAGTATCCGGAAGTGTGTATTTTCCAACAGATTTAACAACGTAGCAATATTCCATTCCATTGGTTAAATTCCGATCTTTATAATGAGTATCATCGGTAACAGCAATGGAATCGAACTGTTGGGTATTTTCATTAAAACGATAAATGATGTAGGTTTCATTTTTCCATGGAACTTGCTCATTCCACGTGAGTTCCAAACGTTTGTCGGTTTCATAAACAAATAAAAAAACAGAAGAAGCCGGGTCGGAAGTTTCAATATATTCCATTGCTCCTGTTTTATTTTGTCCCCAAAATTCAACTTTATAATAGTACTGAATTTCTTGAGTGTTTAATTGTTTATCTATAATGGAAGTGTCTTGTAATAAATATGTTGATGCTATAAATTCAAAGTTATTTTTATCATTAACAGAACGAAAAATGTGGTATTCATATTTGGGCCCCGGAAAAATAATGGTATCAATTTCAGGTGGGGTGAGCCATGAAACGAGTATGATTCCTTCATTTTCAGAAGTTTGCTCAATATCTACCTGCGTAATCATCGGGGCATCGTTGGCAATAGTGGCGCAAGTTTCATTAGAGACTATGCTTTCGGCGCCGTCATCAAAAACAGCGACAATGCGGTAACAATATTCGCGCCCGTGGGTTACTTCGTTATCTACATAAGAACTATCCGAAGCATTTACTTTTGCTGATAATTGATAGCCAATATTTTGGGGGATTCCCATTTCACAAATATCGGGTTCAAAATGAGAAGATTCTGTTTTTTTATAAATGTGAATTTCTTTGGCATTTGAACAAGTATAAATATCCCATTCTAAAGTAATTGCATTTTTTATGGAGGATGAGGTTAGATTTTGCGGCGCCGGCGCAACGACACGGATATTCACTGTTTTAAAAGAAGATAGATGAACTTGCGGCCCGTTGTCTGTGGCTTTTAACACTATTTGATAAGGCGTTTTTTTGACATGCGCACAAGTGGTTTGCCAAAGAAATTGGGTTTGCAACGGTGGCGCTCCGGATACATCAATAGGGATTGCGGGAAAAACAGGTACCAAAAACGGCGCACCGGTTGCCGTAAGCGTTACTTGCGTGGAGGTTTCATCGGTTACAAAAATATCTAAAAAAATAGGGCTGCCGGCTATCACACAGGTGTCTGCGCAAAAAATTTGGGGCGGTTTGTTGTTACAAGCCGCAACGGTAATTTGCATATCGCGCACTATGCTTCCCATGAAGTGTCCTCTTCGATATTCGGAAATCAAAATCGCAATGTTGTATTCGCCTTGCATGGTGGGAGTTTCCCAAATTAGCTCACCGGTAATTTCATCTATAGTAATATATTGCGAGGCTTGTGGCATAACGTATCCCGGAATGGGAAGTCCGTCTAACCCGCGGCACTCGATTAACTTATAAGACAAAGAATCGCCATCGGGGTCGTAAGCGCCCACATTATGATAATAGGTAACGCCCACACAACCATTATCTAAAGGCGGATTTAGCAAGATCGGAGAACTGTTGGAACCCAGAAACGGATGAATCACAATGATTGTTTCAATAAAAAACGGAATATTCACCGAATTGGGAATATTTATAATGCCGGCGTTTCGATTGGGGTCTTCGCAGGTAACGGAGTAAATACCATACGAAGAGTAGGTATGGGTGGTAACGTATGTGTTTTTGGAGATATCGGGTCCTACAGAAATTTTCGATTGCCGTGGCACCATACTGCTGGAGTTATCGCCCCAAAGTACTTCAAGCTCAGGCCTGTCGGCCGCACTTGGCGTGTAAGTATAAGTGATGATCGTAAATTCGTAAGTTAATTTATCTAAGTGCCTATACGTAATTTCTCCGGCACGCTGGTGTGTGGCAAACCCCGTGCACCATAGCAAAATAAACCCAAAAAACAGTACTAATTTACGCATTGTCATGTTTGAGCAAAGAAAGTAGTTTTTCTTTAAAAACAGCTTCATTTTCTAAAAAAACAATTTCGATGGGAATAACTTGATACGCAGGCATGTTTTTGAAAGCCTGTAATCGTGTGGCATCTTTTTCAGTGGTGATAATGGTGCAATTTTCTCCGCCTAATTTTTCTTTCAGGTGGATGATTTTTTGGATCTCTTTGTTGGTGAAAGCGTGGTGGTCGGGGAAGTGGAGGTGGTGGAGTTTGTTGTATTGTGATTCTAAATGATGTAGTAAGGGGGCGGGGTTGGCGATGCCGGTGATGACGACGGCGGTGGAACCGCCGCCGAACGATGAGATTTTTTTATATAAACTACCCCGTCCGGCTGCGCCGGACACCCCTTCAAAATTTGAAGGGGATAATTGTTGTTCGTCATTCCGAGCGGAGCGAGGAATCTCGTGCTTTTTGCCGTATTTAATTTTCGTAAAAAAGACCGCCTGTTGTGGTTGCAGTTTTAGTTTTTCTGAAAAATGCTCTTTTTCTTTACTTGTTAAACTTTCCGGACACTTAGTAACGATAATCATATCTGCATATTTCGAGGCATTCCGGCATTCTCTTAAATTGCCGGAAGGAAGCGGAAAGTCTTCAAAAAACGGGCGTTGATATTCGGTTAAAAGGATTCTTAATGAATAATTTACTGACAAATGTTGATAGGCATCATCTAAAATAATTACTTCTAGTGTTGGATTTTTTTTGAGTAAATTTTCGATGCCGTTTTTTCTTTTTTCACATACGGCGACCTCTATATTTGGAAATTTCACGGCGTATTGCATCGGTTCATCGCCAATGATTTTGCTACTAAGGGTTTGTGTTTCTTTAGAATTGATGTAGCCCTTGGTTTTTCTGCCGTAACCGCGGCTGAGGATGGCGGTTTGGTAGTTTTGGGATAAAAAGTTGACAATATATTCTACGTGAGGGGTTTTTCCGGTGCCACCCACGCGCAAATTCCCCACGCAAATGGTGGGAACGGTAAAAGTAGCTGAAGGAAGGCATTTTTTTTGGAATGCCTTCCTTCGGAGTGTTGCGATGATTCCGAAAATGAGGGAAAAGGGGGAGAGGAGGAAACGCATTTAGAATCAACTCCCATGGTGAGCATGATGCGGTGGGTAATGAATCTGTTGTTTGCCGCATTTACAAATCTAGAATCGAACATCCAGTATTTCTCTTTAGAAGTGGTGAATGCGTAGGCAAAGTCGCTGTAAAAGATTCTTGTTCTAAAGCCAAAACCGGCTGAAGCGTAATGCTTTGAGCCATTGTAACTATCTACTCTATGAGGAGATGTAATACGGTTGCCTAAGTCGTCGGTAATTTCCTCTTTATAAGGAGACGAAATATAGTTATAACCTGCTCTAATAGAAAATATTTGATTTACGGCGAATTCTGCGCCGATGCGTGCGATATGACTAAAACCGTATAGATTTTGAGTAGCTTTATTCTCATCACTAAAACTATAACTTACTGAGTACATGTTTGCCATGCTGTAATCCGTGAACTCATATTCAGCGCTGATAAAAGCACGTTGTTGAATAAGGAAAACTACGTTTGCCATAGCGCGTAAGGGAGTAGTGAGCGAGTAGTTAAAATTATTGGTATAACTATCTTCTGCCGTACGGAACACTTCTCTTTTAAGTTCAGAATCCCATTCAAAAAAATCTGCACTCATCCGTCTTTCAAAGAAGTCTCTCACATTACCATAATAGGTTGGCGTATGAAATGCCGCTCCTATACGCAAAAAGTCGAGAGGTTGATAAATAACGCCAAGTTTTAAATTTATTCCGGCGGCGCGAACGTTAAGTTTATCTGTAATTGTTATATTTTGGAACTCATAAAAGTCAGCATTTTTATCGTTTACTTCTCTAAAAGTCCTGTTTTCCGTAAAGTTAACGAACGGCACACCTAATGTTGCGCCCAAAAACAATTTATCGTCATAATTGCTTCCAAACGAAAAAATCATTTCATCATTTCCTCCGGATCGTGCAACAGTAGAAGTCTGCTTCATATCCACGCCGGCAAGTAGAGGAAAATATTCAGTTGGTCTTCCGTCAACAGGTTCAATGAGGTAAGATCTCCATGCAATCCAAGGCTCGGCATCCCAGTGGACCTTATTCGGATCATTAGCATTGAGTCCGAAAGCCGATTCAGCAAAAGCAGAGCCTATGGTAGCGCCTTGGTTTCTTCCTTCAATGGAAAAAATGTTGTTATAGTTTTGTATGCGGTTGAATCCGTATCCTACCTGAAAATTTTTCCATAATGTGCTTGAGATTCCGTTCATTGTCAGTACAATGCCGGCGCTTCCTATATTATATTTCACGTTTTGCGCTAAAGTGGCGGAACCGTTGTAACCGGACGTGTTCTTATAAACAGAAATCGTCATAGGAGTAAAAGTTACGTCGCTTCTTTTATATACCCCAATGGAGGCAGGGTTGGTGCTAAGCGCAGAGAACTCGGCGCCCACAGCGCCAAAGGCTCTTCCTGCGCCCATAAAACGGGCAGTGCCCTGCCAGTCGGTTTCGGAAAAACGAAGCGCGTCTATTTCGTTTTGAGCGCTGATCGTTAGCATTAGTGAAAGGATACTAATGATGATGAGAAAGGGTTTTAATTGAGTGTTCATAATTTAAAGATTTAAAGATTTAAAGATTTAAGATTTAATAAGTTGATTTGTTTAATGGTATCTTCCAAAATGTTCTTAAAGGTATCAATCTTCACAACATTTATTTTAGGAAACTCCGTTTTTTTCAATATATTAAAATGCTTGTCGTTGGAGACAAGGTAATCGGTACCACTATTTAGTGCACAATCTGCAAATTTATTATCTTCCGGATCCGCTACAATTAAATTCCATTTATAATAGGGAATAACTTTTTCTACATTGCGAGAAGCCAAAAGTAAATGTATCGTACTTTTAGTAATTTCTATCGGATAGAGATTGGATAGTTGTTCTTCATATTCTTCAATTATTTCATTAGAATAACATAGTATAAAATCACCGCGACGAAAAGATTCCCATATCCAATGATACTTTGAACGCGGAAAAACAGCCGGTAGCAAGCAATTTGTATCTAATACTATTTTCATTTTTTTGAGGAGCGTAAATGACCATACATTAATTCTTCCATTTTCGCATTGTCCAAATTTTGTTCATCCCAAAATTTGTTTGCTGCCCTGTCTAACTTTTGCTGAATATAATCAAGATACAAAGAAGTTATTTCTTCTCTTTCTTGTTCATTTTTTGCCGTTGCAAATGTACTCAATACAAACTTTTGCGTTTCATTTAAAGGCGAATATAACATTGGTGTATCCATATTTTTCTACTTTTAGAACATTGGCAAAGATATAACTAATTTTTAAGAGCAACAAGAGTTGGCGCGTTTTTTGTCGTGAAAGTTGAACCTTCGCCTAACTATTATCATCTCATTACCTCATCATCTCCTCCATCAACTTCCTATCATTCTGCAACCGCGGCACTTTGTACTGCCCACCCAACTTGTTGTTTTTGGCTAACCATGTCATAAAAGTTTCTTCAGGAGCGATGATGATTTCAGGGGCTTCGAGCATGAGGCTGCCGGTACGTTTTGCCTCATAATCAGAATTAAGCGATTTTAAGGCTTGGTCTAACACCGCTCTAAACTTCTCCATATCATTAGGTAAAGTAGAAAATTCGATGAGCCATTGGTGTCTTCCCTTTACTTTGTCGGCTTCTAAAAAAACAGGGGCGGCGGTGTAATTCGTTAAAATGGCTCCGGTTTTCCGGCACGCCTCTGCTAAGGCTTTGTCGGCATTATCCACAATTAATTCTTCACCAAAGGCATTGATATACTGCGTGGTTCTTCCTGTAATTTTAAAGCGGTAGGGGCGCAGTGAGGTAAACATAATCGTGTCGCCTATTTCGTAGCGCCACAAACCGGCAGGCGTGGTGATGATGAGGGCGTAGTTTTTGTGCAACTGCACTTCTTGCAGAGGTATGGCTTTCTTTTTGGTGCTGCCCACTTCATCTATCTCTAAAAACTCATAGAAGATGCCGTTGTCGATGAGCAGCAGCAGGTCATCGCAAAAACGCTGGTCTTGAAATCCGAAAAATCCTTCAGAGGCGTTATACATATTCATGTAGAAAACAGAATCTGAAAGGAGTTTCGTATATTCTTCTTTATAAGGCGCAAACGATACGCCGCCGTGGAAAAAGAGTTCCAAATTGGGCCACACTTCTGCTATATGTTTTTTATTGGAGATTTTTAGCACTTCTTTCAATACCAACAACATCCATGAGGGAACGCCGGAAATAGAGGTAATATTTTCGTTTACGGTATGCTCGGCAATGAGCCGGAGTTTTTCATGCCAATTATCGTTCAATAAAACCTCCTTATCGGGCGCTTTTAAATATTCGCCAATGGCAGGCATGTTTTCCATCAACACTGCCGAAATATCGCCGCACTTTACTTTGGTTTCCATGTCCATTTTTTGCACGCTTCCTCCCAAGGTGATTCCTTTTCCGGCAAATAGCTCTGTTTCAGGAAATAATGCGATATAGAATGTTAAGGAATCTTTTGCCGATAAATAATTGTTCAATTTGAGCGAATCGTTGGTTACCGGAATATATTTGCTTTTGGCTTGTGTGGTACCCGATGATTTGGCTACCCACTCTACTTTCGTGTTCCAAAGCACGTTATCTTCGCCTTGAACAACACGCTCAATGTATGGATAGAGTGCGTTGTAGTTTTGAATGGGCACATTGCGTTGGTACGCCTCGTAGCTCATATTGGGCGTAAAACCGAAATCGTTGCCGAATTTGGTTTTTAATCCGTTGCGAACCAAGTAGTCGAACCATTTCTCTTGCGTTTCCAAGGCATGCTCGTACAGCGCAACGATTCTTTCGTCGCGATACGCAAAATAGGCACGAATGGGCACATTCAACAACTGCATGAAGTTTTATTTTACCGGAACATTTTTCAAAACTTCCACTAAGAAATCCCAGAATTTCCCTACGCTTTCAATATTCACGCGCTCGTCGGGAGAGTGCGGGTTTCTGATGGTAGGTCCACAAGAAATCATATCCCAATTCGGGTATGCCAAGCTGAAGAGCCCACATTCCAAGCCTGCGTGAATGGCTTTAATTTCAGGAACTTTGCCATACATGTTCTCATACACTTTGAGCATGGTTTTCAAAATGGGCGATTGCAGATTGGGTTTCCATCCCGGATAACCGCCTGCTAATTCAATTTTTACACCTGCCAGTTCGGCGATGGCGCGCATTTTGTCGGCTAACGCTTCTTTCGCCGATTCTACGCTGCTGCGCATTAAATTCGCCACGGTAAGTTTTCCGTTATTGGTTTTCACAATCGCCAGATTGGTAGAGGTTTCCACCAAGCCGGGCATCGAGTCGCTCATGCGCATTACGCCGTTCGGAATTGCCAGTACCAAATTCACTGCTTTTTCCTGACATTTTTTGCCCATTACTTGTTTCGGAGTTTCGGTGGGTTTCACGGCAATATTCAAATCGGGCTCTGTGCCTGCAAATTCTTTGGCAATGGCGGCGATTAGGCCATTCATTAGTTGCTCAAAATCAGCGGTTTTATTTGCAGGAACGGCTAATGTAGCAAATGCTTCTCTTGGGATGGCGTTGCGCAAACTTCCGCCGTTAATTCCGGCAATATGGAGGTCAATATTTTCCAATCCTTTTTTAAACAAGCGCATTAACAACTTGTTCGCATTGGCGCGTCCCAGCACGATATCCATGCCGCTATGCCCGCCTTTCAAACCGGTAATGGCAATTTCGTAGCCTTTCATATTTTCCGGAGTGGCTTGCGTGGTGTAATCCAGCTCAAAATTAGCGTCTAATCCGCCGGCGCAACCTACATAAAGTTCGCCTTCATCTTCCGAATCCAAGTTGATTAAAATTTCTCCTTTAAGAAACTCTGGTTTCAGTCCGAAAGCGCCGGTCATTCCGGTTTCTTCATCTACTGTAACCAACACTTCAATAGGCCCGTGTTCCATCGTTTTATCCGCAAGAATTGCCATGGCGGCGGCGCAGCCCATTCCGTTGTCGGCGCCCAGGGTAGTTCCGGTGGCGCGCACCCAGCCGTCGTCGCAAATGCGCGGCAGAATCGGGTCGGTAACAAAGTTGTGTTTAGAATCACTGTTCGCTTGCGGCACCATATCAATGTGCCCCTGGAAAATTATAGGCACACGATTTTCATACCCCTTAGTAGCAGGTTTACGCAACACCATGTTGCCGGTTTCATCTTGAGCATAGTCAATCTGATGCTCGTTAGCCCAATTTTTAAGCCATACCAATATTTTTTCTTCATGCTTGGAAGGATGCGGGATGGCGCAAATGTTTGCAAAGATTTCCCACATTTTTTGGGGATACAATTTTGATAATTCGTTGTTCATAATAATTTATTTTGGTGTTAATATTGACTTGAAAAAATATCAAAGTTAAATGAGGTGGCAAATATTCATATTTTTTTTGGATTATTGAACACAATAATACATGAATAACATTTTTATTTACTTTGCAATCTCTTTTTAAAGATTTTCCAAAAAGATATAACAAAATTTTAAAAAACAAATATTATGAACCAAAACTACATTTTTTCAGAAATAAGTAAGAAAATGCTTGCACTATGTTGCATTACGCTACTATTTGCGGCGCTGCTTCCCAACAGTATCCTCATGGCACAGACACCTATTGACCTAAAAGATTACAATGTAATCGCAAGCGACCCTCCTTATTGGTCTTGTAATGGTTCAGGGGGCTATACAATTACAGAGTCAGTTACCGTGATATATACGGGAGTTACCCCATTACCCGCACTCACGTTTAACATTTCTTCCGGAGCAACAGTGCAATGGACGGCAACTGCAACTACAGCCCTAAGCGGAACTAACACCTATTTTGTTACCATAACCGGTAGCGGCACACTTGAACTCAGCTCATGCACGGTTTCCAGTACCACGGGAACGAGTGGCGTTTTCAACCTCACCGGTAGCGGCTCTACCGTTACGATAGGTGAGGGCGCTTCGGTCGTTTCGGGCAGGAGCGGCTACCCTATCCAAATTTCCGGCAATAGCGTAACTGTTAATGTCAATTCGGGCGGTTCCGTAGAAAGCGATGCAAGCAATAGCAATGCAGCGGTTTTAGTTGCCAACAATGTGCCGGATGTAACCATCAATGTAGATGGCGGCTCTATTATCTCTGTAAACAGCGGTTACGCTATCAGCGACGGCTCGGTTTTCGACAATACTCCCATCGCAAATAGCACACAAATTACTATCCACAGCGGCGCTATTACGGCAGGTACTGCCTGTGCGATACGTTCAGGTTTCAGCACATCCATTGTTACAATCAATGGCGGTATTATATCGAATGCTGCGGGCAACAACGCCAACCCTGCCATTTATATGAACGGCGGTCTCATCGAAAACGTTGTAGTGAACGGCGGCACAGTGCAATCGGCATCAGCTGCCGGATATGCTATTCAAACTACCGGCGAGGTGCGGGTTACCGATGGTCTTGTTTCCGCGATGAACGGACGCGCGATTAATCTCGTTGGCACAAATTCCAAAGCAACGGTTACCGGCGGCACAGTGCGAACCACCGGCACGGGAACGGCAATAAGCACGGCTACCACCAACCCTGAAACCGTAACAAACGCTTCGATAGAAGTTACCGGCGGAACAGTAGCCTCTTCGGGTGGTTTTGCTCTTAACATTACGGGCGCAAATTCCAAAGTTAATGTTAGCGGCAATGCAACAGTTTCTACTGCGGCAACTGCCTCGTCTTCGTCGCGCCATGCCATCAACGCCGACGGATTAAATTCGGAAATTACAATAAGCGGCGATGCAACGATTTCGGCTACAGGCGGTTATGCTATAAATACCATTACCGCTGCATCAAACGCCAAGGTAGTTGTTGAAGATAACGCCAAAGTTTCATCATCAACCAATAGAGCAATAAATACTTTAGGCTCAAATTCCTCTATTGAGGTGAGCGGCAACAGTCAAGTTTGGACATTTTCCACGAATAACGCAATTTACGCAAGCGGAACGGTTGAATTAACCGGCGGGTTTGTGTTTGCCTACTACTGGGTTAATGCAAATAATGTCATCAATAAAACGCCCACTGTTCCCGGCGGCAGTTCTACTTTGGTGGTGGCATGGAATAGAAATCCGAGCAATCTAACGTATCGGGAGGGAAGCCCCTCATCACTAAACCCCGATTTGAGCAATGCTTACAACGGAGCTGGAGAGAATTTTTGGTGGCACAATATTCCCCCATACAGATCCGGAATCTCCTACGATCTTCTCGGTAACAACGGCTTTTTTTACATACCCGGAGTGGCGGTTGTTAAAGATGTCGGACTGATATTTAATGCATCAAACGGAAATATGTATTATAACATAGATGGTTCAAACACGTTATCTTCAACAAATCTTGCTAACCCATATTCTACAGATCCTACATGGCACGGAGAACCGGGCAAACTATCTTTGAACGGTTTTTCGTGGAGTACGGGCGCCTCTACTGCATTGACCATAGTGAATGGCAACGTTATCATCGAACTTGCAAATCTAAGCGTCAACTACTTCGCCTCCCATCCGTTTTCAACGGGAAATTCTGTCGGTATATCTACAAGTAGCGAAATTGAAATAACAGGCGGTGGAATGCTCACGGCTTCAGGCCGTAATTTCGGTATCAGATGCCGTGCCTTGCAGATCGTTAGTGGTACGGTTGAAGCAAGCGGCACAAGTGATGCATTAGCCGGCTCATCATTTTTAGCACTTCAAACATATACACTGCCTGCCGCATATACTTATTGGATTAATAAGGCTTCTGCCGTTCCGCCGAGTGGCGAGGGAACACAAAGCTATTTTAATGCTTTTGCGCCCGGTAGTGTGCCTTTCACTATCCCTTCACCATTCCCCCACGATCCTATCCGATATGTCAAGATCGTTTCAGGCGCCTTCGCGATCGTTGATGATGAAACTATAACCGGCACGGTATGGTCACCGCTGACCACACAAACCGCTACGATTACACTCTACGACGATACCATGCTCGCCGATCTTGTTGGTGAGGATGTTTCCGGATGGTTTACCGACTTGCCCGCAGGCATCTATGTAATTGCCGACGCACTGCAGGATGGAGATGAGATAACGCTCACTTTTAGCGGAACACCCGCAGAGGTTTCCAATGCGCCCTTCAACATTACCATACCGGAGAACGTGCTTACCGGCGGTAACGCTATCCAAGTGATCTTCAACCCCAATGCACAGTTTGATATTGCCCCTTACGTAGTTACTCTCAAACTCGACGCTAACGGCATCTTTCATGTAATGCAAGATGGTACCGGCGATGGCTCCTCATGGACAAACGCTTACTGGAATGTTGCCGATCCGATGTTGCTCGCTGCCAGACAATATTCGGGAGCTATTCCTGTGGGCGTAAACGATACTATTCGCGAAATTTGGGTGGCGCAAGGTACGTACTACCCCATGCACAGCGCAGCCGGTTACAACATGGCAACGCATACTTTTCCTGAAAACACCCCCGGCAATAGAAACAATGCCTTTGTTTTAGTAAGAAACGTACAACTCTACGGCGGTTTCCCCGAAGATGCAAATGATGACGATAACGCACCTCACGGAACTTTTACTCCGGCAGACGCCCGTGCCACTCGCAATTGGTTTGCTAATCCTACTATTCTTAGCGGCGATATTGGAGCGCCAAGTGACAATACCGATAATTGCTACCACGTAGTAATCTCTGCAGGAGAGGTAGGTATGGCTTGTATAGACGGTTTTACCATTACAGGCGGAAATGCCGTTACCGGCGGCAGTATTTCGGTAAATGGACAAATCATTGAATTCAACAACGGCGGTGGAATGTATAATAGGTCTTCTTCCCCAACGCTGACCCATGTAACCATCAGCGGAAACAGCGCAATCTTCGACGGCGGCGGAATGTATAATTTCTCTTCTTCCCCAACGCTGACCAATGTAACCATCAGTGGAAACAGCGTAGCCAACAGCGACGGCGGCGGAATGTGGAATTGGTCTTCTTCCCCAACGCTGACCAACGTAACCATCAGCGGAAACAGCGCGGGCAACGACGGCGGCGGAATGTATAATGCGTCTTCTTCCCCTCAAATTCGCAATTCCATTATTTCAGGCAATACGGCAACAAGCGGAGGAAACAATGTTTATAACTTCACTTCTTCTACGCCTCAATATTACTATTCCTTAGTGCAACGCAACAGCGGCACAGGCGCTACTTGGGATTCCTCGCTGGGAACAAACAGCGGAAATAACCTCCCCTGCGATGCCGACCCGCTCTTTGTTGCGCCTCAATTGGCATCGGCTGCGCCTACTCTCTTGGGCGATTACCGCCTGCAACCCACCAGCCCCTGCATCAATGCAGGAAACAACGCGCATCTTCCCGCAGGCATCACTACCGATTTGGGCGGCAACCCGCGCATTGTATTTAACACGGTTGATTTAGGCGCCTACGAAGCGCAAATCATTGATTACTCCTTAGTGGAGCATTTTCAATTTGAGGTAACCGTGCCGGCGGGCGGCACTTTTGCTATACCGCTGAGCGGATATATAGGCGGTAATGCCACCAGCAAAACCTATAACTGGAATATCAACTGGGGCGATGACAGCGCTATCGAAAACGCAACAGGTATGCAAACCGGAACCGGCACCACAGGCATTCCCCATACTTATACGGCTGCGGGAACCTACACCATCACCATTACGCCTGCCGGATCGAAAGATGCCTGGCTGGCTGCATTTGGTTTTTATAACAATACAACCGGTGCAAATGCGAATGCAAACAAGAATCTGGTTACAAAAATTATCAGTCCTCTCACTCCGTTAATGACTCGCACACAAGCGCAACTTACCGCCGAAACGGCGCCAAACAATGAATGGGCATACACTTTTTACAACTGTACAAACCTAACTATGGGCGATGCGTTTAACTTCTCCGAAGATTGGGACGACATCACGAGAGTGGGCGCTTCTTTCGCCAGTAATATGTTTTCCAACTGCTCCGGCGCTAATTTTATGGTAAACGACCTGTTTAAATTTCCTGTTTTAGCTCCGGGCCAAGTTAACAATATTAGTGTGTTTGATAATACTTTCTCCAATTTAGGCACCGCTACCACGCAGACCCGTACCGCCACATCTATCATCAACGGCAATGAAACACCAAGTAGCAATAAAAGTACCTTTTGGGGCAGCGACTGTTTCATTGACAGGCCCTGCATCCCTGTAAATTGGGGCGGGGATGGGGGTTGCGCCGTAATCACCATAGAAACACATCCGGCAGCAACTACCTGCCTGTCGGAAGGATACATTGCAGACACGCTGTTTGTTGTGGCAAGCGTAACAGAGGCGGCCACGCTGGGCTACCAATGGTACAGCAATACCACGAACAGCCACACCGGCGGCGCTGAAATAACCGGCGCATCAAATGCAAAATTCCCTGTTCCCGCCACCCTCACCGAAGGTACGTATTACTATTATTGTATAGTGAGCGCTGATAAAGGAGCAAAACCCGACACCTCAAATGTGGCGGTGGTAACGGTTACACTGCCTTTTGGAATCACGGCTACTAAGAGTGGCAACGGTAGCATTACCCCTGCCGGAGATGCTACAGGAAAGGTGATGGTGCCTTGCGGCGCAAATCAAAAATTTGATTTTAAAGCTAATATCGGACACTATGTTGACAGTGTTTTTGTGAATGGTATTTACAACGCACAAGCGGTTAAAGATGGATATTATACTTTTGTGAATGTTATAAACGATGCGACTATTCATGTTACCTTTGCAATAAATAGTTACACCATTACGGCAATTGCAACCCCTGAAAAACGTGGATTTATTGACCCGCCGGGAGTAACAACGGTAGTGCATAATGCGAACCAAACATTTACCTATCAGGCAAATGCACCTCACCGCATTGCGCAGGTTTTAATAGACGGCGTAAACGATGAGGCTGCAGTAACCACCAACTCTTACACCTTTACAAATGTTACGGCAAACCACACCATTGAAGTCGTTTTCGATTGCCCTGAGTTTGCTTATGATACAGTGAATGATTTTGACACTTATCATGTGGTGGAGGTTGCGGGCATTTGCTGGACAAAAGAGAATCTTCGCGCCACAAAATATCAAGACGGGACAAATATTACTCCGGAACCTAAAAAATACTACTCCTCATCTTATTATGATGAAAATCAAAATGTTATTGATTTTGGATTGCTTTACGATTGGTATTCTGTTGTTGTAGAGACGCGGTATGCCACGTCTCTACTGTGCCCTGCCGGCTGGCGGCTCCCTACCTCCGATGAATTAGCCGCGTTGAATATGTACCCCGCTATCAATTTGAGAAATGCAACTTATTGGCTACAACCCAATAACAATACCAATCTGACCGAATTTGACTCTCGCGGTGCAGGCTTTTTCAATAGTGCCACACAGCGCTTCGAAGACCTGTACGGCTTCACCGCCTACTGGTCGTCCGATGCTTCGAATGGCGGCACCGGCATCGCAGTATCTTTAACATACTATTGCAACCAAATTGAAATGGTAGAGATGAAATTGACGGATGCAATAAGTGTTCGGTGTGTGATAGAGGAGAATTAACCTAAAAAAACAATTTTTCCCGAAATTCAAAAATAATCGAAAAAAGTGTATTTTCGCCGCTGTTTTTTTAAAATTTACGAAAATAGTGTACCCACCAACTGTGTCTTTTGTTGAAAACTTTTTCAAAAATAACTTG
>WQWP01000014.1 GCA_009787485.1 Lentimicrobiaceae bacterium
GCACAGACCGTTGTATTTCCCCTGCGTGAGCGAGGCGGAGGGCGGCGAAGCCGGTGCGAGCCGCAGGCGAGCACGGGAGCGAAGCGTACCCCGTAGCCACCGCGACCCGAGCGTGGGTAGGATAAGTGGGCGGATAGCGAGGGGCACGCCCAAAAAATAAAAAAAATAATAATTTTGCCCTGTGACAATTTGGCAGCAAGAACTGTTTGGCATTCTATTTGCAAAAAAGAAATCATCATTTAAATCTTTAAATTTTTAAATCTTTAAATCAAAAAAAACATGAATCTAAATAACTTAACCCTCAAATCTCAAGAAACCATCACCCAGGCGCAATTGATTGCCCGCAGCCATAATCAAGCGCGGTTAGAGCCGCTTCATATTTTAAAAGCGTTGATTGAAGTGGATCCGAATGTGATTCCGTTTCTGCTTAAAAAGTTGGATGTCAATCCGAAAATGATGCTGCAAGTGGTTGAAAAACAGATTCAATCGTTGGCGAAAGGTAACGGGGGCGATATTTATATGGCGCCGGCAGTGCAAACTGCCATACAAAAAGCCATCTTGTTCAGTAATGAGCTGGGCGATGATTTTGTTTCGCTAGAACACTTGTTTTATGGCATTTTTATGACAGATGATGCCGCTTCTAAAATCTTGAAAGATGCCGGCATCAGCGAAAAAGGTATCAAAACTGCGATCGAAGACTTGCGCAAAGGGAGCAAAGCTACCGGCGAAAGCAGCGAAGAGTCTTATAACTCATTGAATAAATATGCCGTAAATTTGAATGACGCCGCACGTAAAGGCAAACTCGACCCCGTAATTGGGCGTGATGAGGAGATTCGGCGCGTGTTGCAAATTTTGTCACGAAGAACTAAAAACAACCCGATTCTTATTGGAGAAGCCGGTGTGGGTAAAACCGCTATCGCCGAAGGCTTGGCGCATCGCTTAGTGAGCGGCGATATTCCCGAAAACCTGAAAACAAAGAAACTCTACTCGTTAGATATGGGCGCCCTTATTGCCGGCGCCAAATACAAAGGCGAATTTGAGGAGCGTTTGAAAAATGTGATCAAAGAGGTTGTTGAATCAAACGGAGAAATTATTCTCTTTATCGATGAAATTCACACGTTGGTGGGTGCGGGCGGCTCAGGAGAGGGCGCTATGGATGCGGCAAATATCCTGAAACCTGCCCTCGCACGCGGCGAGCTTCGCTCCATAGGCGCCACTACGTTGAATGAGTATCAGAAATATTTTGAAAAAGACAAGGCATTGGAGCGCCGCTTTCAACCCGTAAAGATTGAGGAGCCGGATAAATACTCCACGATCTCTATTCTTCGTGGGTTGAAAGAGCGCTATGAAACGCATCATCAAGTGCGTATTTTAGACGAAGCAATTATTGCTGCCGTAGAATTATCTTCCAGATATATTACAGACCGGCAGCTTCCCGATAAAGCGATTGATTTGATTGATGAAGCGGCATCGAAGTTAAAGTTGGAAATCAACTCCATGCCGGAAGAATTAGACGAGTTAGACCGCAAAATCCGCCAGTTAGAGATTGAACGTGAGGCTATTAAAAGTGAAAATGCTCCGGAAAAGATGGAGCAGTTAGGCAAAACGATTTCCGATTTGCAAGAGGAGCGCAATACGTTGTATGCCAAATGGCACGCGGAAAAAGAAGTGGCAGAAAGAATCCAAAAGATTAAAGCCGATATTGAGCATTTTAAGTTGGAAGCTGCCGAACAGGAGCGTCAAGGCAACTACGGGCGCGTAGCGGAATTGCGCTACGGTGCCATTAAAGAAGCGGAAGAGCAAATTGAAAAGTTTCAACAAGAGCTTAATAATTTGCAAGCCGACGGCGCCATGATTGACGAAGAAGTGGGCAGCGACGATATTGCCGAAGTGGTGGCGCGCTGGACGGGCATCCCCGTAACCAAAATGATGCAAAGCGAAAAGATGAAGTTGTTGCACTTAGAGGAAGAACTGCACAAGCGCGTGGTGGGTCAAGATGAAGCGATTACCGCCATTGCCGATGCCATTCGCAGAAGCCGCGCCGGTTTGCAAGATAGCAAACGCCCCATCGGCTCGTTCATCTTTTTGGGAACGACCGGCGTAGGTAAAACCGAATTAGCCAAAACCTTAGCCGAATATTTATTCAATACCGAAGATACCATGATTCGCTTCGATATGAGTGAGTTTCAGGAAGCACATTCTGTATCAAGGCTCATCGGCTCGCCTCCGGGTTACGTGGGCTACGACGAAGGCGGCCAGCTGACCGAGAAAGTGCGCCGCAAACAATACTCGGTGGTTTTATTCGACGAGATTGAAAAAGCGCACCCCGATATTTTGAACATTCTGTTGCAAGTATTGGACGATGGCAGACTGACCGATAACAAAGGGCGTGTTGCCGATTTTAAGAACACGATTATTATCATGACCTCCAACATCGGCTCGCACATTATTCAAGATAATTATGCCGAAAAAGGCAAATTTACTGATGAAGAAGTGTTTGAGCGTACCAAAACTGAAGTTACCGATTTGTTGAAAAAAGCATTGCGCCCGGAGTTTCTTAATAGAATTGATGAGATTGTGATGTTTCAGCCGCTTTCCAAGCGCGAAATTAAAGATATTATTAAACTACAAATTAACGATTTGAATCGCATGTTGGGCGAGCAAGGGGTGCAGGTAGAGTTTACGAAATATGCGTTGGATTTATTGGCTGAAATGGGCTACGATCCGGTGTATGGTGCGCGGCCGTTGAAGCGGGTAATTCAGAAGAAGATTCTTAATGAGTTGTCTAAGATACTGTTATCGGGGTCTTTGAGTAAGGATTTGCCGATAAAAATAGATTCGTTTGAGGAAGGTAAATTTGCGTTTTTTAATTAATCTCGCAAAGGCGCAAAGGCGCAAAGTTTTTTTTTCTCTTTGCGTCTCTGCGCCTTTGCGTGAAAATATATTTTTGCCGCTCAAAAAATAGATAAAATTTTACAAAATGGAAAATCACAAAAAAGGAAACGTAGTACTATTAGCCGGCATTCTTTTCAACCTATCAATCGGCGTTCTTTACGCATGGAGCGTTCTTAAAACAAAATTAACAGCATCTGTCGGCGCCGGAGGATGGGGTTGGTCGAGCACAGAAGCAGGGCTTCCATATACCATTGCCATTGTCTTTTTTGCGATAGGGCTGCTTGTTGGCGGCAGAATTCAAGACAAAATCGGGCCAAGATGGGTGGTAACCACAGGCGGCGCCTTAGTAGCCTTGGGAATGATCCTTTCCGGATATGTCGGCAACAGCGTAATGGGCATTACAATATGCTTCGGCTTTATCACCGGAACCGGCATAGGCTTAGGCTACGGCTGTGTTAGTCCGCCGGCGCTCAAATGGTTTCACCCGAGCAAAAAAGGTTTGGTAACCGGGCTGATTGTTGGAGGTTTTGGAATTGCGCCCGTCTATTTTGCGCCCATTATGAACACCTTATTAAGTAATTTCGGGATCCAAAAATCGTTGATATTCATGGGGATAGTAGTAGCCGCAATTAGCATACCTATTGCCCAGCTTATAAAAAATCCACCGGCAGGATATACTCCGTCAATACCCGAAGGCTTAAAGCAGGCCGCCACCGCCAAGCCCTCTGTTGATGTTACATGGAGAGAAATGATTAAAACAAAGCAGTTTTACCTTTTGTTTATCATGTTCCTCTTGTCGGCATCTGTGGGGCTTATGATTATCGGAAATATGTCGAAAATCGCTAATACTCAAATCGGTATCACAGACACCGCATTATTAGCCATACTCGTATCTTTTTTAGCCATCACAAACACAGCGGGCAGAGTGCTCGGCGGCTTAATGTCTGATAAAATCGGATGCGTAAATGCTTTATTTGTTGTATTTGCGTTGCAGGCGCTAAACATGGTAGGTTTTGTGTTTTATCAAAGCCTGCCCGCATTAATCATTGGTATAATTTTAGTTGGCTTCAGCTATGGCACGTTGCTAAGCGTATTTCCTTCTATAGCAGCCGGCTTGTACGGGCTTAAAAACTATGGCACAAACTACGGTGTGTTATATTTGGCTTGGGGACTTGCAGGTGTGGTAGCGCCTATGGCAGCAGACATCATTTTCGACATTAACGGCAATTTCCATGCAGCTTACCTACTTGCTGCGATTATGTTAGCGCTTATTATCTGCGTAAATTTCCTGTTTCGTAAAACCAGCAAAACCGCTATAGCTTGATAAACAAAATGGACACCCGCCTCCAATCCTTTCAAAAACTCTTGGACATTATGGACGAACTCCGTGCCAAATGTCCTTGGGATAGCAAACAAACTTTCGATACGCTTCGATATTTAACCATTGAAGAAACTTACGAATTATCGGATGCAATTATTGATAAAAAATACGCAGATATTGGTAAAGAGTTGGGAGATTTGTTGTTGCACATCGTTTTTTACGCCAAAATCGGAGAAGAGCAAAACCTTTTCAATATAGAAACCGTAATTGATGGTATTTGCGAAAAACTGATTCGCCGCCACCCGCATATTTTTGGAAAAGTGCACGTAAATTCGGTAGATGAAGTGAAAGAGAATTGGGAAAAAATAAAACTGAAAGAAGGCAGCAAATCGGTATTGAGTGGCGTGCCCAACTCATTGCCCGCCATGGTAAAAGCCTACCGTATTCAGGAAAAAGCGCGCGGCGTAGGTTTCGATTGGGAAAATACGGAACAGGTGTGGGATAAAGTGCAAGAAGAACTAACAGAATTTAACAAAGAAAAAGATGAAAACTCCGAAAAAATGGAAGATGAGTTTGGGGATATTTTATTTGCGTTAATAAATTACGCTCGTTTTGTTAATATAAATCCCGAAGATGCGCTGGAAAAGACTAATCGGAAGTTTATAAAACGCTTTAATTATATAGAACAAAAAGCGAAAGAATTAGACAAACCTTTGTCGGAGATGACTTTAGATGAGATGGAAGATTTGTGGCAACAAGCCAAATAAAAAATCTCGCAAAGGCGCAAAGGCGCAAAGAGAAATAAGACTTTGCGCCTTCGCGTCTTTGCGAGAAAAACTACATCTCAATCTTCCCCCACAACATCTGCTTCAACACCGTAGGCGAAATATTCCGATGCAGCTGCCCTTGCACAGAAACAGAAATCTGCCCCGTTTGTTCCGAAACAATTACTGCAATAGCATCGCTCTCTGCCGTAATTCCCACCGCCGAACGATGCCGCAATCCGATATCGGAAGGTAAAGCTATAGATTTAGAAACCGGCAAAATGCAGCGTGCCGCCACAATACGGTGTTTCTTTACGATTACTGCTCCATCATGCAAAGGACTGTTTTTAAAAAAGATATTCTCCAAAAGCTCTCGCGATACAAGCGCATCAATCTGCTCGCCGGTAGCAATAATTTCATTCAAGGGGTTTATTTTCGCGATAATGATTAATGCGCCGGTTTGGGAAGCGGACATCCGTTTACAGGCACGCACTATCGCATCAATATCATCTTCTATATCCACCTCTTTATGAGCTTTGGCAAACCATTTAAAGAATTTCCTGTTTCCCAGCATGTACAAAAATTTTCGTATTTCCGGTTGAAAAATAACCACCAATAAGATTACGCTCACCTGAGCAATTTGTCCTAAAATATCGGAAAGTACCGTAAGATGAAAAAGATAGGCTAACTTCCCTATTATGTACACCAAAATCAATCCAATAATAATTGGGGTGGCCGAAGTGCCTCGCAGCCAACGAAACACCAGCACAATAATGGTTATTACTAACAGAATATCAATGATATTTATGAGGTTTTGGTAAAGGTAATGTAAAAGTGGCATAATTCCTAATTCTTAATTTCTAATTCCTAATTAATTGAAAACAGCTTCTACACAATGGCTTATACGCCTCTTTTTCTCCTAACAGCACTTGTTTATCGCCGGCAACAATTCGATGCGAGTGGTGCGCTAAATCGCCGCAATGCACACATATTGCATGCACTTTTGAAACGTATTCTGCGATTGCCATCAGTTTGGGCATCGGCCCGAAAGGATTTCCCAGATAGTCCATATCCAAGCCGGCGACAATGACTCTGATTCCTGCGTTTGCCAATTGGTTACACACCTCAACGATACCATCGTCGAAAAATTGTATTTCGTCAATGCCAACCACTTCTACGGCATCCAGGGAGACATATAGCAAAATTTCGGCGGCATTGTGCACCGGCGTGGAAGGCATGGCGGAGGCATCGTGCGATACCATTTCCGTTTCGGCATAGCGCGTATCTATCGCCGGTTTGAAAAGCTCAATTTTCTGCTTGGCGAATTGGGCGCGTTTGATACGGCGCAACAACTCTTCCGTTTTTCCGGAAAACATAGAGCCGCAGATGACTTCTATCCATCCTTTTTTATTTGAGCGGTTGGCTTTGGTTTCTAAGAACATGATAATTAGTGATTAGTGGTTAATATTGCCGTCGGTTTTAACCGACGGATTTAAAAATTTAAAAATTTAAAAATTTAAAGATTTAAAAATTTTAAAGATTAATAATTTGGTTCATATTTTCAATTGTTGACAATCTATGCGTAATCACAATCACTGTTCTCCCATCCATCAACTCCTCAATCGCTTCATGCACCTTTTTCCCCGCTTCCATATCCAACGCGCTGGTCGCTTCATCCAAAATAAGAATGGGCGCGTTTCGCAAAATGGCGCGTGCAATGCTCAATCGCTGGCGTTGCCCGCCGGAAAGTGATAAACCTCTGTCGCTTAAAACGGTATTAAACTGATGGGGAAGCGCCTCAATAAATTCTAAGGCATACGCGGCTTCGGCGGCAGCTCTCACTTTTTCAAAAGGCACGTTTTGCATACCGTACGTGATGTTATTATATATGGTATCGTTGAACAAAACCACATCTTGTGTAACTAAGGCGAACAAGCCCCGCAAATCGTCAATCACATAGTTTTTGATATTGATGCCATCAATGAGTATTTCGCCGGAGGTAACGTCGTAAAATCTAGGCAGCAAATCAATCAGTGTGCTTTTTCCTGATCCGGAGGCGCCTACAATGGCGCACGTTTCTCCTTTTTTAATGGTAAAGGAGATGTTGTCAATTACTTTCACCCCGTCATTATAGCAAAAGGAAACGTTCTTATATTCGATTTGTCGATTTAAATCGAATATAGAAACGGCACTGGGCATTTGCACAATTTTCTCATCCGCGTGCAAGATCTCCCCTACCCTTTCCAGTACGGCAACGCCCCTTCGGTAGTTGGCAAAGGCAGTAGCTAAGTTTTTTGCAGGGTTAATGATTTGGGTAATCAGTGCGATATATACGATAAAGAGGGACGCCGACAAAGCGCCTGTGCCGCTCAACACCTGCCAGCCGCCGAAAACTAAGATAATCATAACCACAGTAACGCCCAGCACTTCGCTCAACGGAGAAGCCAAATCAATATTCCACAAAATCTGTTTGTATAATTTGGTGTATTTTTTATTCTCTTTATCAAAAACACTCGCGGCATGTTGCTGTGCATTAAAACCTTTAATAATTCTCAACCCCGATAAAGATTCTTCAAGATGTGAAAATAAACTGCCTAACTTTTGTTTAGAAACCACCGATTTTTTCTTTAGTTTTCTTGATGCCAACGAAATGAAAAATCCTGCAAAAGGAAGCAGCAATAGTGTAAAAATCGTTAAGCGATAGTCAATAATAAAAAGCGCTACTAAGTAAATTATAACCGTAATAGGATCATTCAAAAATTGCTGCAAAGCCCTTAGTAGCGTATTTTCCAATTCCTGCACATCGTTTACGGCGCGTGAAACTACATCGCCACGTTTCCTCTGCGAAAAATAGGAAAGCGGTAGAATAGTGATCCTTTCATAAAGCTCATTTCTAAGTGTTTGAATAAATCTGCTTTTGATGGTCGCCATTAACCAGGCGGAAAGAACAACGAACAGATTTTTCGAAATAAATAAAAGAATCACCACTACTACTATTACCAACATGGAGGTCATTAACGATTGAATATCAATTGTTTTTGATAAGATAGAAATAAAAATTGTACTGATAGAACTTAAATTGTCAAAATTTCCAACAAAAATTAATTGCAGGAACGGTTCTAATAAAAATAGCGACAATATGGAAAAAAACACCGCAAATAAATTGCACAAAATAATAGTGCAAAGTCTTAGTTTATAGTTTTTTATTCTTGAAAACAAAGAATTTTTAACGTGCATTGAGTTTTTTTGCAAATATCATATATTTTCGCACATCAAAAAATAATCATTATGAAGAACGTTTTAGTTATTGGCGCGAGCGGGCAAATTGGCTCAGAATTAGTACTTGCGCTGCGCAATAAATTAGGTAGTAACCATGTAGTGGCGGCAGATATTCGCTTTCCATTAGACAAAGAACTTGCCGAAGGTGGGCCCTCTTGTAAAATAGATGCCACCCAAGCGCAAGAGATTGCGGATGCTGTAAAAAAATACCACATTGACACGATTTACAATCTGGTGGCAATTTTGTCGGCAACCGCAGAAGCAAACCCCATGCTGGGATGGAATATCGGCATGGGAAGCGTGCTCAACTGTTTGGAAGTTGCCCGCGAGTTTAAAACCGCGCTCTCTACGCCGAGCTCCATCGGCGCATTTGGGCCCGATACGCCACCGGACAACACGCCGCAAGATACTATTCAACGCCCGAAAACAATTTACGGCGTGAGCAAAGTTGCCGGAGAACTACTCTCTGATTACTATTTTAAACGCTTTGGCGTGGACACACGCTCGGTGCGCTACCCCGGATTAATTTCCAACAAAACCTTGCCGGGTGGCGGCACCACCGATTACGCCGTAGAAATCTATTACGCCGCAGTGAAAGGCGAAAAATTCATCTGCCCTTTGCAAAAAGGCACTTTTATGGACATGATGTACATGCCCGATGCCATTGACGCAGCCATTGATTTAATGGAAGTAGATCCTGCTCGCTTAATCCATCGCAACTCATTCAATGTTACAGCAATGAGTTTCGACCCAGAGATCATTTACAACGAAATAAAAAAACATTACCCCAATTTTGTGATGGAGTACGACATTAATCCGCTAAAACAAAGTATTGCAAATACATGGCCCAACAGCATGGACGATACTTGTGCCCGCCAAGAATGGGGCTGGAATCCGAAATACAATTTAACCTCCATGACCGAAGATATGATCAAAGAGCTGAAAAAGAAATTATAGCAAATAAAACCATGTACCGTTCCTGTTTCACATTACTCTGCATTTTTCTGTTCTCTCACTTTACAACAAATGCGCAACTCACGCAACGTATTGTGTTAAAAGAAGTTTCGGTAGATACAGTTTTTCCACAACAGATCAAACTTACATGGGAATATTTAGGTATTGATACGATTATTACGATTTATAGATGTAAAAGTAATTGTAACGAAGATGGAGCCCCATGGCCCACAACCGATACGGCTATGGTTAGAATGGATCAAAATAATTTAATCTGGCACGATACTTTAGCCAATATAAATGATAACAATTATTATGCTGTTGGCTGGGGACAAAGTAGCAGATCTGCCCCACAAAACAATATGGTTTTGAAAGCGAAATATAGCGACGATTGCGAGAACGCAGTTTCGCTTTCATGGACTGCATGGGTTAAATATGTAAATAATGACACTGACTTTAATTGGGCGTACCCACACGATAATGAAAGAGATACAATAGATTACTATATATTCTACCGAGAAAAAGGCGACGGCGATTTTATTCTTATAGATTCTATAAAAGAAGTATATACTACAATTATTTATCCTCCTGATATAATACCACGCGAAATTAAGTTTGCGGATGATAAACTTTATGAATTTGTAATACAAGCTATTAGTAGAAGTGATGGGAATAGTGTTTTTTCAAATATTGATTCATCTAGTATAAAAAATGAATATATTCCTGTTCAAACCAGCATCTCTTGTGTAAATGTAGTTGATGATCAATACTTAGATCAATACTTAGAAATTAAAGTAGAAATAGATAACTTTCCAAATCCTTTTGATAAATTATATTTATTCAGATCTTTTGATATTCAACCTTTCACCCTTATTGATTCCATAGACTATGATGCAACAACAAACTTATATTATTTTAAAGATGAAGATGCAAACCCGAAATCAAGGTTATATCACTATGGGGTCTTACCATACACCGAGTGCTACTCTAATGATACTTCAAATTTTGTAACTAACATTTGGTTGTGGGGAGATCGTGTTGCCGGAGAAAAATATAGAGACTACATCGCTTTTTATCGTAAAGGCATCTATAATGAAGTATATAAATTAGTTTCTTTAGTGTATGGTAATGAAAGGGTAATTATAGATACTGTGTTCACAGATACCTATTATTATATTGATGTTTTGGGTTTTGCAGAAGGTAGTACAATGGTCTACCGAATAATATCCGAAACGGGTTGTGTTTCAAATACTATAACAATACATCACGAGCCGATTCTTCGTTTTCCTACTGCTTTTAATCCTGGGGATTTGAGTTTTGAAAACACTACTTTTCATCCGTTATTTCAATTTCTACCGGACGAAAATAACTACTTGTTTGTTATTTATAACCGATGGGGGCAAGAGCTTTTTCGCACAGACCAACTTCCTAATTGTGACAATTATAAGGAATGCCGTTGGGATGGCACTTTTCAAGGGAAAGAGTGTCCGCAGGGAATTTATGCGTTTCAACTCTCATACACTTTCAACGATGGCGCTGGAAGATATTCAAAGTCCGGATCGTTTATGTTGGTGCGGTAATTTCGCTACTAAGTGGGCTTTGAAGTATAAGTTTTTATTCACAAATTAATTTGTTTAAAAAGAAAACATAACGTTTCCCTTTTCCGCGTTGTGTATTTTTAATGTATTGATAACCTGACAGCAAAAAGTTATTGCCATACCAATGTTGCATGGCAGTATGAGAACTGTATTCCAATAAATCCGTTTTATAGGATAATTCCACCGGAGTTGCCGTTTGCGCTCCAAGCACATACTGCCCATTCATTAACTGCGATATAATCTCATCCTTATGCACATAATAAAACAATGTGTTTCTCTCTTTATCCTGGTGCACATTTACCAAATTACGCAACGATTGCGTCAACACATTTTGAACAGGAAAAAACCACTCATTCAATAACAATCCCTGGGAATCAAATTCTAAAATATAAGCATTTAAAAATTTGAATCCTGCAAATACTTGAGTAGGAGAATCATATCCGTAAAACCCAAAACCTCTGTAAGAAGAAGAACCGGTTGTATATTGATATTCAGGATAAAAAAGCTCGGCAATGACAAAAATATGCCCGTTGCTTTGTGTAACATGCCCATTCATAGCTAAATTAGATTCACTCAAATGCTTCATGTCTATTCCGGATTCTTTTGCCAATAGTGCTCCAAATGGATTTATATTGATCTCAGAGAATCTATTATTGACAAACTGCATGGTATATATTCCTGAATAGCAACCTTTTTGTTTTTTATCTTTTGCATAAGAATAACCTCCGGTGATCAACAACGTATCTTTACCGGTAAGCGTAATTCGGGCTGAATTATAGATCACATCTTCATAATATGGAAAAACCACCCGATTTTTTATGGTTCCCGAATAATCGGTAGCAATAAGCTCTGCGCGAGAGGCTTTCCTATTACTTAAAAACAGACAAGTGTACGTTTTTTTAGCCGCCGTGTCTATATAAAACGATTCGATAGTTGTTATTTCATCTTCGGTGTGCAATACTTGTTTGTGGTGTGTTTTATAATTGTAATAAATGATGGATTTTGTTTTTTGTTCATTTACAATCATAAATAAATGATCATCAGCCACTTTTACAGAAGACAGATATGGAGATGTATAATTTTGCAACTCAAAAAGTTGAAAATCGTGTGTGAGCGCATTCCATTCCAACAGGTAATTTCTTAGTGTATCTTTTTTATAGGCAGGTTTTTGTAAAAACAGGTAGAGTTTATCATTTGAGAAATCGGCAGCCAGATATTGACACAGATTGGGAAGTTTTATTTTATAAAGATGTGTTCTTACAAGATTTGTATCATAATGAATAAAAACCCATTGCGCGGTATCTACGCTCAAGATGGCGCTTTGGTAGAATACGGCAACGCCATGTTTGGCAAGAGGAGCGAACTTATAATCTTGCTGGTCTTTGGCGCTTTCGAGTTCGAGGCGGAGAGGGGGATCAACTTGGGCGAGCAAAGGATGAAGGGAGAAGGGAGAAAGGAGAAGGGAGAAAAGGAAAAGAGGGATGAGGTATGAGGTTTGAGGTTTGAGGTACAAGGTTATTTTGGTTGCTTGCTTCATAACTTTTAATTCTTAATTCCTAATTCGTAATTCGTAATTAACTACTTAAGTCATTAATTACTTCGGCGGCCATGAAGCATCCGAAAAGGGCGGGCATGTAAGAGATCGTTCCAACTACCGATAGTTTGTTAATATCGGGGTTGGGGTCGAGTTCTACAGCGCTTTCGGGCACAATTTCGGGTGAGAAAACTGCTTTGAAGCCGCTTTTAATACCTAAACGATGTAAACGTTTGCGTAGTGCGTGCGCCAAGCGACATTGGTACGTTTTTTTAATATCCGCCACTTTTACGAGAGAAGGATCTTTTTTTCCACCGGCGCCCATTGCAGAAATCACGCGGAAATTATTCTGTAAGGCGAAGTAAATCAAATACACTTTGGGGGATAACGAATCTATAGCATCTATCACATAATCGTAATTTGCGCGAGCCAGCAATATTTGGGTGCCTTCATCGCGCACAAATTCTTGAATTACATGTAATATAATAACAGGATTGATTTGACGCAACCGCTCTGCCATGACTTCTGTTTTGGGACGTTTTACCGTGTTTTCCAATGCCAAAAGTTGCCGGTTAAAGTTGGTGTATTCTACTACATCAGCATCCACAATAGTCATCTCTCCGATGCCGGCGCGACAAAGTTGTTCCGCACAATAGGCTCCTACCCCACCCAACCCCACGATTAATACATGAGACTGTTGAAGTTTTTCCAATGCTTCTTTGCCAAGGAGTAGTTCGGAACGGAGGAATTTTTCGTTATTCATATTTCTAAAAATCAATATAATATTGTAGCTTTTCTATTAATTCTTGATATGCATGGGTTACTTTCTGCACTTCTTCCATAGAGGTAAACTTCCCTTTTTTATCTCTATGGTTGATAATCACTTTAGCTAAATAAGCATCAATATAAGGATGCGCAACTAACTCTTTGTATGTAGCAGTGTTAATGTTTATTTTGCGAACTAACGAGAGGTCTAACGTAAAATATTTGTTCAAAAATTCTATATCAATATTTTGAAGAATATAAACCTCTTTTATTTGTTCAAAAGCATAAAAGCCGCCTAGATTTTCGCGGTACTCCACTAACTTTTGGGCGCGTTTGCTACCAAATTGCGGCACTACTACAATATCGGAAGTGTCGCACGCATTTAATTCCAATTTCACAATAGCGTATTGCGGCTTTTTCTCTTGCTTTTCGAAAGGAGTATTATTTCTATTGCGCGACGAATCATTCGGCGCATATTCTTTTCTATTTTGTTGATACTTATTGGTGTAATTTTCTTTTCGCGCATTTTCAATAGAATCTTCCAAAAATTGCTGTCGCGCTTCAAATTGAATGAGCAATTCTTTAAATTCAGTAAAATCAGCCGGTTTTGAAGAACGGGCTTCATAAAAAACAGAAAACAATAGCTGTAGGATAATAAAAAGAAGTAAAATAGTTGCGGCAATCCATTCTCCGCGTGTAAATTTGAGCATAGTAGATGGTTTAGAATTGAGCGCGAAATTAGAAAAAATAGATTCGATATTTCCTAATTCAGGGCAAGAGCATTATTTTTTTTTATTCATTTGGTTAAAGTTACTTCATTATCAGCATCCTTTCAAACTTTAAATTCTCCAAAAACAAACTCCAAAATTTCCCCTGCCACTTCGATTTTTGGTTTACATTCCCCTTCAAAAACCGCCCCATTTTTTGCAAAAATCGTTACCTGGTTCGTCGCACATTTAAACCCCGCCCCACTATTCCTCAAAGAGTTTAACACCATAAAATCTGTATTTTTTTCTTGCATTTTTTTTCTTGCATTTTCTGCCTCATTTTCGGTTTCTAATGCAAAACCCACCAAGCATTGATTTTTTTGTTTCCTTTTTCCTAATTCGAGTAAAATATCAGTTGTTTTTTCTAAAGAAAGTTCCCAGTTGTCATTTTTCTTCTTAATTTTTTCAGATGCTATCGTTTTGGGGGTATAATCGGCAACGGCTGCTGCCATAATGATGAGGTTTGCATTTTTTGCATAATGTAATGTTTTGTCTAACATCTCCTTAGCAGTAACCACATCAATGCGTTGAATGGCATTATTTGCAGTATGTAAAGCAGTGGGACCTGTAATGAGTGTAACCTCCGCGCCTTGTTTCGCTAATTTTTCAGCAAGCGCAAAACCCATTTGCCCTGAAGAATGATTGCCTATAAAGCGAACAGGATCAATCGGTTCATAAGTGGGACCCGCGGTTACCACCGCTTTTTTTCCTATCCATTTTTTTTTTTGAGAAAAAAATTGGGTAATAATTTCAAATATTCTTTCCGGCTCTTCCATTCTGCCTTTTGCGCAAATGCCGCATGCCAAATCACCTTCGGTCGGTTCAATAATATGACAGCCTTGGTTTTTCAATTGCGTTATATTACGCTGCACCGCCTCGTTTTCATACATATTGACGTTCATGGCAGGCGCTAAAAAAACGGGCTTTTTCACAGCTAAAAGTAGCGTAGAAAGCGCATCATCGGCAATGCCGTTCGCAAATTTACCGATGATATTGGCTGTGGCGGGCGCTATTACCACCACATCTGCCCAATCGGCATAAGAAATATGAGCTACGGAATAGGGCTCATTCCGGGTAAAAGAGTCGGAATATAGCGCATTTTGCGATAAAGCTTCTAAGGTTAAAGGCGTAACAAACTGCAAGGCATTTTGGGTTACGACCACCCGAACTTCGTGTCCTTCTTTTTTAAACAACCGAATCAGCGACAGCGACTTATATGCCGCTATGCCGCCTGTTATTCCGAGTACGATTTTTTTTGGAGCCGGTTCCGGCATCTTGATTATTTTTCTGGTAATTTATAATGAATTTCGCTATGCTCAAATTCGTTAATTGCTAAAATCGTGGGCTTCGGAAGTTGCTCATAAAAACGGGCTAATTCTACTTGTTCCCGATTTTCCAGGTTCTCCTCAAAAGTATCGCTCGTGTGATGTGAAGCAAAATCTTTGGCACGATCCTGAAAATCTTCTTTAAACTCCGAAGCAATCTGATTTGCTCTTTTCGATAAAATGGCTACAGTTTCGTAAATGTTGCCGGTTTCTTTGTCAAACTCACGCAAATCGCGCGTGATGGCAAAAGGATTCATTTTTGTTTTGGTGTATTCGTTGGCTTTCATCCTAAAAAAATTATATTTTTCGTTCTTCTAATCTTCTGATTTGATTGGCAGCTTCATCAACAATTCTTCTTGCATCTGCTACAAAGTTACTTTCTGGGTACCGAGTTTGCAGCATTTCAAAAGCCTCAAGGCAATCTTTAAATCGGTGATATTTTTTATGTTCCACACTTCTTCGTGCAAAATCAAAATTATTTCTAACCAAAATAAAGAGTACTTCCGGCGCATATCTTGAAGAAGAATAAGTTTTTAAGAAATTTCTCGCTGTAATTTGTGCCGCTTCAAAATTGCTTGTTTGGTAATACATTCTTACCATTTCCATCTCTTTTCTGGCTAATTTCTCGCGCAAGGCGTCTAAAATTTCGTTACAATCTTTAATATGCTTGCTATTAGGGTATTGCTGAATAAACAGATTTGCCTCATCAATAGCCATGAGCGTGATAAATTGATCCAAATAATATTCCGGAGAAAGATAATACATGGCTTTAACGGCGTTTAAAGCGGCTTGTTCCGTTCGTTCGGTTCCCGGATATCTTCGCGCATAATCTTTAAAATGAAATGCAGCCATTTGAAAATCACGGTTTTGAAAATAAGAATCGGCAAAAAGAAACAAAATCGTGTCGCCCAACGGCGTACCGATTGACAACGGATACAGTTGTTCAAAAATACGCGCCGCCGACAAGAATGCTTTCTTGTTGTAGTAATTCATCGCCTTTTCGTAATGGTCTTGAAAAGTTTCAAAATTTACTTTCCCTGAGCCTCTGGGTGTTCTTGTCTTCTTGTCTTTGTTCTTGTTTCTTATATCAATGGAAGATTGCGCTACCTCATTCACCTCATCTATTTCAAACAAACACATTTCATTACTTTTTGGAACAAATTCAGCCTCAGCAGCAGCGGTGGCTTCTCCAAAATACAAACATAAAGCTAAGAAAATCAATAGATTAAAATCTATTTTAAAGATTTTTTTCATGGTGCGAATATACATTATTATTCGATTTTAGATAACGGGAAAATGGGGAAAATAGTACAAGCAAAACGAATTTTCCTATTTCAACAAACAACACTCTAAAAAATATATTTTCGCGCCTCGTTTTATGAAAAAGATTATCCCCCCTGTTGATACAAGCCTTTTGGAAAAGGAACTTACCGAAGATAAATTTCTGCGAGTTACTACCGCATGTAATAACTCTATTTACATTATTACGGCGCACGATTCTCCAAATGTAATGCGGGAAATAGGACGCCTGCGGGAACTCACCTTTAGGGAAGCCGGCGGCGGCACAGGAAAAGAGATAGATATTGACGAGTACGACACGGCTAAAGTTCCTTTCAAACAATTGATAGTCTGGAGCAACGAAAACAAAGAGATTGTGAGTTCCTACCGTTTCATTGCCGGCAAGGATGTTCCATTAGATCAACAAGGGTATCCGCATACGCCCACCTCAAAATTGTTTCACTTTTCTCAAAAATTTATTGAAGGTAAATGGTTAAAAACAATAGAATTAGGTCGTAGTTTTGTTCAGCCTAAATATCAAGGCACAACCAACCCTAGGCTCGGGCTTTTTTCGTTAGATAATCTTTGGGACGGATTAGGCACCTTGGCAGTAGATTACCCCGATGTTCAATTTTTCTTGGGAAAAATGACCATGTACAACAGTTACAACCGTTTAGCAAGAAATTTAATCCTCTTTTTTTTGAGAAAGTATTTCAAAGGAAAAAAAGAATTAATGACACCTGTTGATCCGGTAATCATTGATAAAAGAAAAAATATATTTCGTTCTATTTTTAGAAACAATTCTTATAAAGAAGACTTTAAAGTGCTTAACGACAATATCCGTGATTTAAAAACCTCCATTCCGCCGCTCATTAAAAGCTATATGTCGCTCTCTTCTACTATGAAATGTTTCGGCGCTACAGCAAATCCTGAATTTGGCCCGGTTGAAGAGATCGCTATTATGATTAAAATTGCTGATATTAATGAAGATAAGAAGAAGCGGTATATTTATTCTTATACAAAAAAGGAGAAAAAGAGAGAAAGGAGAAGGGAGAAAAGGAGAAAGGAAGAAAAATCCCCTTCAAAATTTGAAGGGGTACCCGAAGGGCGGGGTAGTTTACATAACAAATAACTCATGATCAAAACCATTACCTTCTTACAAAGCGAAGTAGATTGGCGCAAAGCCCCTCCACCCTCTTTGCCCGAATACGCATTCATTGGACGTTCTAATGTAGGCAAATCCTCGTTAATCAATATGTTAGCGAATAATAAGGGAATTGCAAAAATTTCTTCTAAGCCCGGAAAGACGCAAACCATCAACCATTTTTTAGTAAATAATGCTTGGTATTTAGTAGATTTGCCCGGCTACGGCTATGCAAAAATATCGAAAACCATGCGCGAAAAATGGGCAAAAATGATTCGCGATTATTTGGTTTTGCGCGAAAATTTACAGGTAGTTTTTGTTTTAATTGACGCCCGTTTAGAGCCTCAAAAAATAGATTTGGAATTTATTAATTCCTTGGGCGAAAGTCAAATACCTTTCGTTTTAATTTTTACAAAATCAGATAAACTTTCTGCTTTGCGCGTGTCGCAAAATGTTGAAGCTTTCAAAAAAGCCTTGTTGGAAACGTGGGAAGAGTTGCCGCCCATCTTTATTTCCTCTGCCATTACCGGAAAAGGGCGGTCGGAAATTCTTGATTTTATTGCGGTTACAAACTCCGAATGCCGATAATTTCTCTTGCTACTAAGGGAATCTATAAACTCCGAATGCCGATAATTTCGCGAACTTCTTTCACTGTTTTGGCGGCGCTTTCACGAGCCTTATCTGCACCTTGTTTCGCAACTTTTCTCAAATAATCATCGTTATTACGCAATTCCAAAATCTTTTCATAAATCGGAGCGGTAAAGAGGATCATATCTTCTGCTAATTGCTTTTTCATGTCGCCGTAACGAACTTGGCAATTATCGTATTGACCTTCAAAAAATTGTAATGTTTCCGGCGTTGAAACCGCTTTCATTAATTGAAACAGATTTTCAATAGCTTGCGGTTTTTCCTGATGCGATTCTATAGGGCCTGAATCCGTTACTGCTTTCATTACTTTCTTGCGAATAATTTCCGGAGAATCAGAAAGATACACACACGAGGCTTCATTATCGGATTTCGACATTTTGGTAGATCCGTCCAAACCGGGGATTTTTACCAATTCATTACCAAAATTATAAGCCACCGGCAATTTAAAATAATCAACCTCATATCTGTAATTAAAACGCTGTGCAAAATCACGAGTCATTTCCAAATGTTGCTCCTGATCTTTTCCTACCGGCACTTTATCGGCATTATGAATAAGAATATCAGCGGCTTGCAATACAGGATACGTAAGCAATCCGGCATTGACATTATCTTCATTATTGATTTTATCATTCTTGATTTTTTCTTTAAGAGAAGTGGTTCGTCTCAGTTCTCCTGTATAGGCTAACATGTTGAGTAACAAATACAATTCTGCCGTTTCAGGAAGGTCGCTTTGCATGTATAATGTTGATTTTTCGGGATCAAGTCCTGCCGCCAAATAATCCACCAGCACATTTTTGACATGTTCATTAAGCGCCGATGCTTTAGGGTGTGTTGTAAGTGAATGATAATCTGCAACAAAGAAGAAGCAATTAGCTTCATCCTGCATTTTAATAAAATTGCGAAGTGCGCCAAAATAATTGCCTAAGTGCAAAAAACCGGTAGGTCTAATCCCACTAACTACAGTTTCCATGTCTATAAATTTAAGATTTAAAGATTTAAAATTTAAGGTTTAACGAGGTTAAGAATATCCCTTTCAAATTTTGAAGGGGTGCCCGCAGGGCGGGGTAGTTTATATATACTTCTTCAATTCTCCAAAAGATTCCGCAATCATATCCACCGCATACCTCAAATCCTCATCCGTATGACGATAACACACATAGCCATGATGATACGGTTGCAAGAACACTTTACGGCGAATTAATTCAGTATAAAACGCCGGACGCAATTTCTTATAAAGCCCATCTTTATCTTTATTAAATGTGATAAACGGCATCCAAGGTGCACCGGTAAACTCTACATCGTAGCCCGATTTTTTCACCACCTCTTCTATCAGTTTTCCAAACATATTCCCTTTTTCGGCAACTACGTCCAAAATATGATCTCTCTCAAGCATTTCAATAGTTTTTAAACAGGCTACCTGTTCCATGCTGTTGGGGAAGAAAGTAGAAGACAAGAAAACTTTGTCTGCCAACACTTTCATAAACTCTCTTTTACCTACCACAGCGCCAATGGGATAGCCATTACCCATAGCTTTTCCAAAAACGGAAATATCGGGGGTGACGCCAAATAATTTTTGTGCACCACCAATACTTACGCGGAAGCCACTTCTAATTTCGTCGAAAATCAGTACGGTGCCATATTTGTCGGCTAAGGCTCTTACGCCTTCCAAAAATCCGGGTTTCGGCATTTGCACGGTATCGGCAAGGGGGTGTCCCACTGGTGTTATCATAATGGCTGCCATATCGTTGCCGTGCTCTTTCATGATATCTTCAAGGCCATCGAGGTCATTATAATGGAACTCATAAACATCTTCAAAAAACTTTTGCGGGATACCGCCTTTCACTTCCACGCACCAATCGTGCCAGCCGTGATAGCCACAGCGAGCCACTTTTACTTTATCGGTGGCGGCGCGGGCAACCCTGATAGCCGCAGTGGTAGCATCGGATCCGGTTTTTACAAAAACCGCCATCTCAGCTGAAGGAATTAGTTCTATCAATTTTTTAGCCAATTTATTTTGAGTAGGCTGGGTTAAAGAGAAGCAAAAGCCTTTATTTCTCATTTGTTCAATTGCCGCATTATCAATCTCTTCTTCACGGTGTCCGATGATGATGGGCCCATAAGCGCATAAAAAGTCTAAATATTCGTTACCGTCCACATCTGTAACTTTCCCGCCTTTAGCGCTTTCAAAGTAAATCGGATATTCTCCCGGAACGAAATTATAAGGTCTTCTGATTCCGGCAACCGCGCCCGGGATAATGTTTAGGGCGCTTTCGTACATTTTGTTCGATAGGTCTAATTTTAATTTTTGTGACATAATACTGATATTTAAAGGTTATTATATTTTTCTTATACGGGGCAAAGATAGGATTATTTTTAACATGCTTCAAACTCCAAATTTTGCTTCTACTGTATTTAAAAATCCACATGTAATAAATGCACAAATTAGCAAAGTCATTATAATTTCAATAAATAATACGCTGTGGTAATATAAAAATCTTGCAAAAATGGGATTTGAAATATCTTAGGCAGCTTTCGAGGCTTAAGTCCAAATTTTACCTTATAATTTGGGTTTATAAACCAATATGTTTTTTTGATTACTTCGTAATTTTCTTTGTGTATAATTTTCTCAAAACGATTTAAACTAATGCCCGTTTCTTTAATTTCAAGCAGCCCATTTGGGTTTTCGCCACCAATTTTCAGAATTTTCTCATAGATAATTTTTGGCAAAATATGAAAATAAGGCAACTTGCTCAAAAATTTATTTCGACAAATTTGCTGGTGCCCACCAAAAGGCATACGCCATGGAGGAAAAGCAAAAAACACAACTCCATCTGGAGAAAGAAACTGCTTCAAATGTTGCATAAACTGCTCTTGTTTAGGAATATGTTCCAATACATCACGCAGAAAAATCACATCAAATGTTCCTTTTAACTCTTGAGGTGTTACCTTATAAATATCATTATTGAAGAGGTGTAAACGGCTTTTGAAAGCGCAATTTTCGTAAAACTTCAGGGCATTTTGATAGTTACCCTCGCTTAATTCAACACCATAGCATTCGCATCCTAACTCCAAGAATGGGACAAGATTTCCACCTTCGCCACAGCCAATTTCTAATACTCTGCTGCTTGTTTTTAATGATGGGATTTCATTTTTTATGTAAGGTAAAACAAAATCTCTTGTGCTTTCAACTTGTTCATTAAAGTACTGTTGCCTGTCTAAATGTCTATGTTGCATGTAAAAATTAGATTTTCAATTCTCTACCTCACCATAAAATCTACCACCACTCCTTGCGTATGTACATTCTCCATCCGAATATCACCGGCGGGCACTAGCTCCTCTACTTCCGCAATTACCACATCGCAAGCCATTGCCATTAGGGGGTTGAAGTTTTGTGTGGTGCCTTTGTAATAAAGATTTCCAACGGTATCGCCAATACTTGCGCCGATTAACGCAATATCTCCGCGTAATGCTTTTTCTAAGAGGTACTCTTTGCCATCGAGGGTGATGATTTGCTTTCCATTAGCAACTACCGTGCCTAAACCGGTGGGGGTGAGCACGCCGCCCAAGCCTGATCCGCCGCAACGAACTTGCTCTGCCAAAGTGCCTTGAGGCGTAAAAATCACTTCGGTTTCTTTGTTGTTAAATTGTTCTACGGTAAGCGGATTCGTGCCGATATGAGAAGTGATTACCTTTTTCACTTTTTTACCGGCAATCAACAACCCGATGCCTTTATCGGGAAAAGCCGTGTCGTTGCAAATGATAGTCAAATCGTGGATATCACTCTCTGCTAATGCTTTTAAGATTTTATTCGGAGACCCTGCGGATAGGAAACCGCCTATCATTAAAGTCATTCCGGTTTTAATTTTTGCTACTGCTTGTTCGGGGGTAATGATCGGTTTTTGCATATTTTTTTTTACTTTAAAAAACGTAGGCAAAAATAAGATTTTTTGCTATTATTGCACTCCTTATTTTATGGTCATGAAAAAAATCTTAAAAATCTTTTTATTTCTCATTTTTGGAATTATTTTAATCGGCACATTTGTGTTTTTATGGAATAAATCGCGCGTAAAAGAGGTAAAATATGAAACGGTAACGCCTGAAATAAAAACCATTGAGAAGAAAACAATCATTACGGGAACTGTAGAGCCGAGAAATGAAGTAGCCATCAAGCCTCAAATTTCGGGCATTATTGTAGAGCTGTATAAAGAAGCCGGACAGTTGGTAAAAGCCGGCGATGTGATTGCCAAAGTGAAAGTAATTCCGGATATTGCGCAATTGAACAGCGCAGAATCGCGGTTAAATACCACACGAATTAATTTAGAGCAGGCGCAAAATAATTTCGATAGAGTGGAAAAACTTTACAAATCGGGCGTGGCTTCCAAAGAAACATTTGAACAGGTAGAAACCGCGTTACGTACTGCTAAAGAAGATTTTAACAATGCCGAAGAATATTTGCAAATTATCAAAGAAGGCATTTCAAAAAGTACGGAGCAATATAGCAATACTTTAGTAAAATCCACCATTTCGGGCATGATTTTGGATGTGCCTGTGAAAGTGGGGAACTCTGTCATTCAAGCCAATACATTTAACGACGGCACAACGATTGCCACCATTGCCAACATGAATGACCTGATTTTTGTAGGCAAAGTAGATGAAACGGAAGTGGGCAGAATATATGTAGGAAATCATGTAAACCTAATCATCGGCGCGATACAGGACAAGAATTTTGACGCCCGTTTGGAATACATTGCACCCAAAGGAACTTTAGAAAACGGCGCTACCTTGTTTCAAGTAAAGGCAGCCGTGCTTAAAACCAATAACGATGCTTTTATCCGTTCAGGATATAGCGCTAACGGAGAGATTGTTACCGAAAAAGCAGAAGACGTATTAGCCGTTCCTGAGTTTACTTTAGAATTTGTAGCAGACTCGGCTTTCGTTTATGTTGAAAATCAAAAAGAGAATGTGGAGAAATATACTAAAACCCCTGTAACGATTGGGCTTTCTGATGGGTTTTATGTGGAGATAAAAGAAGGGATTACCAACGAAACGCCTTTGCGGGGGAAAGTTGTGGATGAGAAGGCAAAAAATAGCAAATAAGGCACTACAATTGCATGGTTGGCTCAACACGTTGAAAATAAGGAAAATGTCACTGTAATAACATTTTAAAATATCAAGTTATAGGTATTTTTTTTGCGTATATTTATATGTTAGCAGACAATGGCGGTAAGTGACTGAGTGAAAGACAGAAAAAGGAATTTTGAAATTATAGTTCATAACAAAAATAGACCAATTATGAAAAAAGTAGTACAAATTTTTATTTTGTTGATTGAAAAGGACAAAAATGGATCATTTCAGAAGAAATTAGAATCTTTTTACTCAAAAATGCCAGAACAGAAATATGATTTTGATGATGTTTTTAATGACCTTTACCCGGAATTGCGGTAGCGGTTTAGGTATGGTGTAGGGTAGTGTGCCAAAAATGTACCGTTTGTTTTGAAAAAATGTACGTTTTGTTTTGTAGATTATAAAATGTAATGCATGTTTTCATATTAATAAAATTAAATATAATCTGTGATTATCTGTTTAATCTGTGTCATCTGTGTGCTTTCTATCCATCATCCATTTAATATACAACAACGCCCCCACACTCCAAGCCTGCGAAATACACCCATTTGGATGATGCGGCGGGTCTCCGTCGGCAATCTCTTCAATAGTAGAAATACCATATTCTTTCATGCAAAATTCAAAATGGTAAAACATATCTTCCAGCATAGGAATTGCCGCTTGTTTGTAAACGGCGACCAATCCTTCGGCAAAAGGCTCTAAAAGCCAGGGCCAAACCGTGCCTTGATGATAGGCAGCATCTCTTTTTTCCTGATTGCCGGAATATTTTCCCTTATAATCCGGATCGTTGGGCGAAAGCGTGCGCAAGCCTTTGGGAGTTAACAATTCTTCTTGCGTTTTTTTCAATATTAACTGACAGATCTTTTCGCTTATTGGACAATAGGGTAGCGAGGTTACAATTACCATATTAGGACGCACCTGAAAGTTTTTATAATCGCCGTTGACATAATCTGCCAAATATCCTTTTTCTTTATCCCAAAAAGTATTTTTAAAAACAGTGGGGAAATTTGCAGCGAGCTTTTCCCAATCTTTAACAAATGCTTTATCTTTAGCGTAAGTGGCTACTTCCAAAGCAAATTTTATAGCATTGTACCACAATCCGTTAATCTCCACTTGGCAACCGGTGCGCGGCGTAACAGGTTTTCCGTTTACCACCGCATCCATCCAGGTGAGCGCATGCTTGTCATCTCCGGCATAGATCAAACCATTATCTAACATTTTAATATTGAACAACGAGCCGTTTCTGTAAGCATACAATATTTTTTTTACGGCATCTCCATACGCTGCCCAAATTTTCTTTTGAGATTTTGTGAAAATGGTGTATCTCTGCAAAGTACGGATAAACCAAAGAGGCGCATCTACGGAATTGTAGGCGGCGCCTTCTCCTTCGCCGATGTTGGGGAAAAGCCCGTCTTGCATCTCCGCGAGCATGTCATCCATCACTTGTTTGCAAAGTTTGGGTTTGCCCAATGCCAACGTTAAGCCCGGCAATGCGATGAAAGTATCGCGCCCCCAGCGACCAAACCAGGGGTAACCGGCAATGACTTGCATTTTTCCATTCCGTTTCACAATAAACTGTTCCGCAGCATTTTGTAAACAATTGATGAATGAATTGCGCATGGTGCGTTTGGTCAATTCTTCCTCAAATAGCACTTGAATCTTGTTGGGCGCTATCGGCTTAGTACCAATAGACAAATATATTTCATTATGTGCTATTTTTACGCTGATTTTACCTAAATTAATCAAATCCTCGTGCCCGTCGTAGCCGCGTTTCAACTCTTCTTCATACTCAAAATTATTGAACCAAACGGGCGCATGCAAGTAAGCAATATGTTCGTTAGATTGAATTGCAACCGGCGTGTAATTCTCATATAAACAATATTCTACGCCGTTTTTTATAGATTTATAATCCGTATTAACGTGCGGATTTTGGTGCGTTAACTGATGCGCATTCCTAAACGCCAATAACGGTTCAAATAAAATTTGCGCTGACTCATAGTCGTCTAATATCGTGTATTTTAATATCACTCTGTCTTCATTATTACACATCAAAAACTCTTTCGTAAAATTAAACTTTCCTACTCTAAAATGATAAGTAGGAATTAAGTCAGTTTCAAATTTTTGAAGATATTTGTTCCCTTTAGGCGCAATAACGCCGCCTTGATACTGGTGCACGCCCAAATGAAACTCCATGCCATCAATAATAATGGTTTCGTTCAGGTAGGCAACCAACACGTGGCGTTCTCCGTCAATTCGGTCTTGCGGCGCCACAAAAAGCCCGTGGTATTTGCGCGTGTTTAAGCCTAATAATGTGGTAGATGCGTAAGCGCCTGTTCTGCTGCAACGCAAAATTTCTCTGCCTTTTGAAAAATTAATGTTTACTAATCTTTCTTTGTCGAATTCGATATAGCTCATGGTATAAAGGGGATTAGAATTGAGAAGCGAAAATACAATTTTTTAGTCATAATTAATCAAACCGGTTATGTTAGCTCATCTTTCCTTCGCGCAAATCCACGCGAAGGATAATGTTCTGCATACCAACATAACTTCGCCTCTACAAGACTGTCATCCTTAATAGATTGATAGTAAAACATGGAACGATCTAACTGCAAAATTCTGCATGCCCTGAC
>WQWP01000015.1 GCA_009787485.1 Lentimicrobiaceae bacterium
ACTTACCGCACTGTTTCTTTGGGGAGTTTATTCTCTCTATGGGCAGAACAATCATTACGTTGCGGAGAATTTTTATATCAATTCCGGCAGTTTTGCCTATATTGCTACCGGAGATACGGTGCATATTGAAGGGAATATTACTACCGCTCGCCATGTGGCTACTGCCCAACGCGGCATGTTATCGTTTGCAGGAACTGCCGATTGGCTCTCTTCCAACAGTTCTTTTGTAAACGGCTATGTACGGTCGCACAAAACGAGTGCGTTTGTTTTTCCGGTGGGTCAGGGCGTTTATCGTCCGGCAGCCATCAGCAACTCCGCAGATGCCACGCCCACCGATGCAGCCTATTACAACACCGCGCAATACCCCACAACTGCCTTAGCCGATGGGTTGCTTGCCATTACCAACGAATCGTGGATTATTCAGGGAACGGTTGCCGCTACCATTACTTTGTCGTGGACAACAGATATTTCTGCTTTCGCCGACAATTTGGATGATTTGTGTGTAGCCGGTTGGAATACAACTCTCAATAATTGGGTAGAGATTCCCTCAGAGGTGGAGTTGATTTCCTCTATCTTCGGCGTTGCTTCCGATCTTGAGACAAAAGGTACTATCTCAACAACTTCCCCAATTGTTCCCAACAGTTACGCGGCTTACACGATAGGAAAAAGATGTGCTCATACCGTTACCGTTTTGGCAGAACCGGCGACAGCAGGTACTGCCTCAGTCATCAGCGGCAGCAATACCGTGAACTGTGGCGAAATTATAGAAGTAGAAGCAACGGAAACGAACGCAGATTACCGTTTTTTACAGTGGAAATCAGATGACGGCACGTTCTTGTCAATCGCAAACCCCTATAGTTTTACTGTAACGGGCGAAACAACAGTAGTAGCGGTCTTTGAATATGGAGACCACGTTATCCGCGTTTCTGCCAATCCTGTTGCAGGTGGCACAGTTTCCGGCGGCGGCATTTATGAAGAAAACGAAACCGTGGAGCTGGAAGCAATCCCTAATGTGTGTTACGAGTTTATAAACTGGACTGACGACGACGATTCGGGCTTCTTCAGCACCGAAAATCCGCTTATCTTCAATGCAATTGAAGATCGTAAATTGACGGCTAACTTTGAAGCTCAGTTTATTCCAACCCCAACCTTTGACTTTGCTTTAACATTAGAATACCTTCTAAATGCTACGCCGGTTACTTTACCGGAAAATTCAACGAATGGGATTAACGGAGTATGGGAACCTCCTGTCATAGTAACCTCAATACCCGGAACAGAAACTTACACCTTTACACCGGCAACATGTGCCCACACGGTACAAGTTACTGTTACGGTAATCTTACCACCTTTCGTAATCACTGCCACTTCCGGTGCAAACGGAACTATTGACCCTAAAGGCGCCACTGAGGTAGAGCCGGGCGATGACCAAACTTTCACTTTCACATCCGCTGCCGACTATGAAATAGATAAAGTGTATGTGGATGGCGTTGATATTACCGCTTCTATTGTCGGCAATAGTTACACCTTCGAAAATGTTGATGATAATCACACCATTATGGTGCTCTTCAAATCAACAACGCCTTCCCTCTGTACTGAGCAGGTATATGACGTTACCAACAATATCATCTACAATGTGGTAGAATTAGAGGGCTTGTGCTGGACGAAAGAGAACCTACGCGGCACTCTGTATGCACACGGCGGCGCTATACCGTTTGCCAAACCGTACATCTACATGGGAGTTTCTATGGATCCGGAGATCTTCGGCTTGTTATATACTTGGTATTCTGCTACCGGCGTTCTTGAGGATTATACTGCTGAAATAACCTGCAACATGCAGGGAATTTGCCCAATGGGATGGCGCCTTCCCACGCAAGGCGAGTGGAATTCGCTGCGCGCCTATCCTGCCCAACAGTTAATGAGTACGCAATATTGGCTTGACCCTCAGGGAGGCGGCACCGATGACTTCGGTTTCAGCGCCATTCCTGCAGGCTGGTACAACGGCACCCTCAACAGATACCAAGACCTGTATGGCTTTGCCGGCTGGTGGGCAAGCAATACCCCCGCCGGAGCTAACGCCTACTACTTCTACCTGACCTATTACTGTGATGAACTCAGGAGCGATTTAACGAATAAGATGAATGCGATGAGTGTGAGGTGTGTGATGGAGTAAGCAAAAAAGAAAAATGAGGAGGTAGTGCCATTATTTTTGGATATTAAATAATTTTTTTCTTATTTTCTACATAAAAACAAGAAAAAATTGCATTTTTGCTGCAAGTTTTCAAGACGAGTAAATTTCGATGGAATGGTGTTTATATCAGCCCAGAAAAAAATGGATAGTGATTATTTTGAAGAATAATATTTAACCCCTATGATAACCACCCACAATCTCGGAGCCCAAAACTCCCTATTAAATCAATTCATTTCAGAAATCAGAAACACTGATATTCAAAATGATCCTATGCGTTTCAGAAGAAACATGGAGCGCATCGGAGAGGTTTTTGCTTATGAAATCAGTAAAACCTTGTCTTACGAAAAAAAGAAAATTGCTACCCCGCTGGGTAAGGCGGAAATGAATCTTTTGAAGCAACAACCGGTGCTGGCAGTTATTTTAAGGGCGGGATTGCCGCTGCATCAAGGGCTCTTAAATTACTTTGATAAAGCAGACAACGCATTTGTTTCTGCTTTCAGAAAGCATGATGTAGAAGGCAATTTTGAAATTCAAATTGATTATATGACCTCTCCGGAGCTCAAAAACAGAACGTTGATTATTGTTGATCCGATGTTGGCTACTGGAAAATCAATGGTGTTGGCTTATAAAGAGTTGCTCACTATGGGCACTCCGAAACATACCCATATTGTTTCCATTATTGCCGCTACGGAAGGGATAGAATATGCCCAAAAATATTTACCGCCTGCAAAATGTACGCTATGGTTAGGTGCTGTAGATCAAGAGCTAACGGCACAGTCGTATATTGTTCCCGGGCTGGGAGATGCCGGCGATTTGGCATACGGGGCTAAATTGCAGGAATAACTATTTCTGTATTTTTGCCGCTTTAATAATAAAAACACCATGTTACACATTCAAACCCTGCGAGATAACGCCAACTTAGTTGTTGAAAAACTGAAAATTAAAAATTTTGAAGCACAACACATTGTATATGACGTGTTGGCGTTAGATATTCAAATACGAAATCTGAAAAAGTTGTTGGATGATAATTTGATGACGCAAAACAAACTTTCGAAAGAGATTGGCATGTTGTTTAAAAACGGCAAAACAGCAGAAGCCAATCAGGCGAAAGAGGAGATTGCACGTTTAAAAACGGAAGAAAAAGAGACTCAGGAAACATTGTCGGATAAAGAAAACTCTATTCAAGAGTTATTAGTGCTTTTGCCAAATCTGCCGCACGAGAGCGTGCCTGCCGGAAAAAGCGCGGAAGAGAACAAGATTGTTTATGCAGAAGGAGATGCCACGCCTTTTGAAAATGCCTTATCACACTGGGATTTAGTTAAGAAATTTGATATTATTGATTTTGACATGGGAACGAAGATAACCGGCGCCGGATTTCCGGTTTACAAAGGAAAAGGCGCGCGTTTACAACGGGCTTTAATTAACTTTTTTTTAGACGCTGCCGTAAAAAATCATTACACCGAAATCCAACCGCCCTATTTGGTAAATAAAGATTCGGCGTATGCCACCGGGCAACTTCCTGATAAAGACGGACAAATGTATCATATTACGATAGACGACTTCTATTTGATTCCTACGGCAGAGGTTCCGGTAACCAATATTTACAGAGATGTGATTTTAACACTTTCCGATTTTCCGATTAAAAACTGCGCCTATTCGGCGTGTTTTCGCCGCGAAGCCGGCTCTTACGGAAAAGATGTGCGCGGCTTAAACCGTTTGCATCAATTTGATAAAGTGGAAATTGTGCAAATTCAACATCCCGATAAATCGTACAAAACTCTGGAAGAAATGAAAATCTATGTCATGTCGCTTTTGCAACAATTGGAATTGCCTTTCAGAGTGGTAAAACTTTGCGGCGGCGATATGAGTTTTACTTCCGCATTGACCTACGATATGGAAGTGTTTTCTAAAGCCCAGCAACGCTGGTTGGAAGTAAGTTCCGTTTCCAATTTCGAGGCATTTCAAGCCAACCGCATGAAATTGCGTTTTAAAGACGAAAACGGAAAAACACGTTTGGCGCACACTTTAAACGGCAGCGCATTAGCACTCCCCCGCATCATGGCCGCCTTAATAGAAAACAACCAAACCGACGCAGGCATCCTCATCCCCAAAGCGTTACAAAGCTATACGGGGTTTGAGATGATTGATTAGAAAATAATTTAAAGATTTAAAATTTAAAAATTTAAAGCTGTAAATTATGAACATATAAATCTTAAATCTTTAAATTTTTAAATTTTAAATTATGTTAAAAAACAAATCCTCCTTCAGCATCTTCATCATAGGTGCGCTATTTTTTGTATTCGGTTTTGTAACCTGGCTCAACAGCGTATTAATCCCATTCTTAAAAACCGCCTGCGAACTCACCGCCTCTGAAGCCTCCTTGGTACCTTTCGCCTTCTACATCTCCTATTTTGTAATGGCAATCCCATCTTCCGTCATATTAAAAAGAACAGGATTTACCAACGGAATGATGTTGGGCTTAATCATTATGGCAATCGGCTCCTTAGTGTTCGTTCCGGCAGCCTTAAACCGGAATTATCTGTTGTTTTTGATAGGATTGTTCACGCAAGGCACCGGATTGGCATTGCTGCAAACCGCCTCCAATCCGTATGTAACCATTCTCGGACCGATTGAATCTGCAGCACAACGTATTAGCATCATGGGAATTTGCAACAAAATAGCCGGCATGATTGGCATACTGATACTGTTTTCCGCGTTATTCTCCAGCACAGAACATCTGTTGGTTGATTTTGATTCCATTACCAATGTAGCTTTGCGCGAAAAAATATTGCAACAACTTTCCAACAGTGTAATTTTTCCTTATTTAATTATGGCCGCCGTGTTGTTGGGATTAGTGTTGTTTATTAAAATGGCGAAACTCCCGGAAATATACGAAGATGAAAAAGAGGTCACCAAATCGGGCGCCGATTCCATTTTTGCCTATCCTTACTTGTGGTTCGGCATTATCGCTATTTTCTTCTATGTGGGCGTTGAGGTAGTCGCTATTGACTATTTGATTGTGTATGCTAATGATTTACAAATTTCGACGAATATTTCAAAATATTATCCTGTTGCTGCTTTGTCTGCTTTAGTAGTTGGATATGTGATAGGCATTACGTTGGTTCCCAAAGTAATTTCCCAACGCATGTCGTTACTTTTTAATGCTTTTCTTGGATTAACACTTACCATCATTGCGTTGTCTTTCATGGGGATAGCCTCTATTTACGCCATTATCGGTTTAAGTTTCGCTCATGCCATTATGTGGCCTGCCATATGGCCGCTCTCTATACACAATTTGGGACGACACACCAAATTGGCCTCCGCTTTTATGATTATGGCCATTGCGGGCGGCGCTGTTTTGCCCTTAATCTATGGCGCTGTTGCCGATAAAATCAGTACCCACTGGGCGTATGTCGTGATGTTGCCCGGGTATATCTATTTAATTGTGTTTGCTACTGTTTTATGTAAAATAAAAAAATGGAAATAAAAACACCGGAAACAATACTTTGCTACGATCCGGAGCAGAAATATGAAGGCGCAATAGTGCCTCCAATTTTTCAAAATTCGCTCTTTGCTTTTCCGGATTGGGAAGCGATTGATAACGCTTTTAATGCACGTCAGGAAAACTTCATCTATTCACGGGGTAAAAATCCTACCGTTGATTTTGCCGAAAAAAAATTAGCTAAAATTGCGCATGCCGACCGTGCCATTCTGTTCACTTCGGGCATGGCGGCTATTTCTGCCGCTGTTCTCTATTGTGTGAAGCCAAACAGTCATATTATTACAGTGAAAAATGTGTATGGTCCCACTTCCAATTTTATGGCTCATTATTTGAAAGACAAGTTGAATATTGAAACTACTTTTATTTCGGGAGAAAATGTGGAAGATTTTAGGGTAAATATTCGGGAAAACACATCGCTTATTTATTTGGAGTCTCCTGCTTCTGCGATGTTCAATTTACAAGATTTAGAAGCTGTTGCATTTCTTGCGAAAGAAAAAAACATCAAAACCATTTGCGATAATACTTGGGCTACTCCGCTATTTCAACATCCTTTAGACTTTGGCATTGATTTTGAAGTTCATTCTGTAACTAAATATCTGGGAGGGCACAGCGATTTAGTTGCCGGCGTAATCATGGGAAAGAAGCAAGAAATGGAGGCGCTTTTTTCTAGAGAATATGAATGGCTCGGCGGAAAAATCTCACCGTTTGAAGCATGGTTACTCATCCGCAGCCTGCGCACATTACCCATTCGAATGCAACGCCATCAGGAAAATGCGATGAAAGTGGCTCAATTTTTGGAACAACAGCCGCAAATTGCACAAGTGCGTTATCCGGGATTGCGTTCTTTTCCGCAGTATGAATTAGGAAAAAAGCAGATGACAGGATATAGTGGGTTACTTTCTTTTCAATTAAAAACAAACGATATAGAGAAAGTTAAAACATTTTATAATACCTTAAAAGTGTTTCACAAAGGCGTAAGCTGGGGTGGCTTCGAGAGTTTGGTATATGCGCCCGCCATCAGTTATTTAAAAGAACTTTCGCCGGAACAATTTGCCAATATGGGCATCTCAATGGGCGATATTCGTATTTCCATTGGGTTGGAAAACGCAGAAGATCTCATTGCGGATTTACAACAAGCGCTTCCCAAAGCACAATTCCCGCCGCAATCGTAACATTAAGCGAGTGTTTCGTGCCACGTTGCGGAATCTCTATAGCGCCGTCACAAACAGGGAGTAAGGCTTCGGTTACTCCAAATACTTCATTTCCTAAAACAATGGCTATTTTTTCTTCAGGAAATTGAAATTGGTTTAAGAAAACGGAGTCATCTGTTTGCTCAATGAGATAAACTTTGATCTTATTTTTTCTTAAATGATGTACTAAGTCAACAACATTTTCAACATATTCCCAATCTACCGATTCGGTGGCTCCCAGCGCGGTTTTGGCAATATCTTTGTGGGGCGGCACGGCGGTAATGCCACATAGATAAAGTTTCTCCACAGCAAACGCATCGCAGGTTCTGAAAATAGAGCCTACGTTGTTCATGCTACGGATGTTATCTAAAATAACAAGGACGGGGATTTTTGATGTTTTTTTAAATTCGTCGGGGGTAATTCGCCCCAATTCGTTCATTGATAGTTTTTTCATATTATTTTCCCTTTCAAAACCACCTGCTCAACTTTATTACTCCCAAACGAGTATGGCATAAATTCCACCGAAGGAATCGGTTTTGTAATATAGAAATTCGCCGTTTTTCCTTTGGCAATGGATCCGGCTATGTCGCTTATTCCCATGGCATAAGCCGAGTTTATGGTGGTTGCATTGAGCGCTTCTTCCGGCAGCATTTTATATTTGATGCACCCCATCGAAAGTATCAACTGCATATTTCCGGAAGGGGAGGAACCGGGATTGTAATCTGAGGCTAACGCGACAGGCAATCCTGCATCTATCATTTTGCGCACCGGTCCGTAAATCATGCCGAGAAAGAAGGCGGCGCCAGGTAAAAAGGTGGGCATCGTTTCAGAGCCAAGTAGATGTGCAATCTCCTCATCGCCTGTATATTCCAAATGGTCAACGGATAGCGCATTGTATTTTACGCCTACTTGAATCCCGCCCGAATAATCCAACTCGTTGGCATGTATTTTAGGCCGCATGCCATATTTCATGCCTTGCATGAGGATGCGTTCCGTTTCTTCCGGCGTAAAAAATCCTTTATCACAAAAAACATCAATAAAATCAGCAAGATCTTCGGTAGCCACCATCGGAATCATTTCGTTGATAATGAGATCCACATATTCTTGTTGTTTCCCTTTATAGGCTAACGGCACCGCATGCGCGCCCAAAAAGTTTGAGCGAATGATTAAAGGAGAATTTTTCTTTAACGCTCTGATTACGCGCAACATTTTCAACTCTGTTTCGGTGGTTAAGCCATATCCGCTTTTTATTTCTACAGCGCCGGTGCCCAAAGAAGCCATCTCTTGCAAACGCGCCCAAGCCGCTTCATATAACTCCTCTTCAGTGGCTTCCGCCAAACGCTTAGCAGAGTTTAAAATTCCGCCGCCGCGTTTGGCAATCTCCTCGTAACTCAACCCTTTTATCTTATCAACATATTCTATTTCACGACTTCCGGCATACACAATGTGCGTATGCGAATCGCAGAAAGAAGGAAATACGAACTTTCCGGTGGCGTCAATCTCTTCTATTTTTTCTTTAATTTTTGAAAGTTTTTCCGGAGAGAAGTCGCACATTTTACCAAAGTCAACAATTTTTTCGCCTTCAGTTAACAAGTAGGCATCTTCAATTTTGTGAAATGTTTGCATTTCTTTTCCTGCGCGCCAAACTACGGGTTTTTCTTCTACTTGGACTAATTGTTTGATGTTTTTTACGAATATAGCCATAAATAGTTATTTAAGATTTAGTCGCGAAAATACACAAATATTTATCCTGCGTTTTTTTACATATTTAACTGTTTGCGCTTGTTCTAAACCCGATAGGTGCCTTGGTTTTTTATGTTTTTTGGAAATTTTCGCATTTTTTCCCCGAAAAAGAAAGCATCTACAGAAATTAATCATCAAAATTAAAATCATGGGTGAAACCTCCCTCCAATAATTTATTACCTTTGCACCCGTTTTATATCAAAGCACCAAAATGAGAAAAACCATTTCTTCTTTTTTCGTAGTAATGACGTTCATTTCGTTGTCGTTACAAGCACAAGTAAACTACGAGATTACGGAGAATACTTATGAAAAAATAAGCATCTCGTTTACTTTTGGAGCGTTGAAGACGATAGATATTCAGACCTCTGAGGGCTATTTTTCGCAGATTTATATGGATGGATGCGATGGGAGCAACCAGCCTGGAAATCCGGAATTGCCGGTGGCGGTAAATATGCTCGAAATTCCTATTTTTGGAGATTATGTGCTGAATGTGTATGGTAAAGATTACGTGATTTATGATGCACAGGCATTGGGAGTTAACTATCCTGTTTATCCGTCTCAATCTTCTGTTTCCAAATCTCATACAGGTCCGGTAGAGTTTGTTCAAAATAGAAATACATATCAAACCGATGCTTTTTATGCGTTGTCGTTGGCTCGATTTGAGGAAGTGGGCATCATGCGGAATGTGAATTTGGGAGCACTTTATGTATCGCCGGTACAATATAATCCGGTAACCAATGAAATTAAAGTTTATAAAACGATTGATGTGGAGATTCTTTTCAAAAAAACAGAGTTTTTTAAAACGCAAATGATTAGAGATTTACATGAAAGTCCGGTATTCCGCTCTCCCACTATTATTAACCCACCGAAAAGTAGTAAAGCGGGATTTACAAACCGGCCTGTTAAATATTTAATTGTTGCTCATGCGATGTTCAGAGGTCATTTAGAGGATTTTATGGCATGGAAAAGAAGAAAAGGATTTTTAACGGAAATTGGCTATACGGATGATGAAAATGTAGGTACTACCACCGAATCAATTGCCGGTTTCATTAAATCGCATTACGATCATGCTACTCCGGAAAATCCCGCGCCCGTTTTTGTGCTGTTAGTGGGTGATGTACAGCAAATTCCGGCATTTACAAGAATATTTGAAGACGATCCGCATCCTACCGATTTATACTACTTTACATGGGCAGGTGGTAATATTCCCTGCTGCTATTACGGACGTTTTTCTGCACAAAATGTAGCACAATTAACGCCTCAAATTGAAAAAACATTACAGTATGAGCAGTTTACCATGCCCGATCCTGATTATTTGAATGATATCGCTTTAATTGCGGGATTTGATTCCGATTTTGCTGCCACGCATGCCAATGGTCTTGTAAATTATGCCACACGATATTACGCAAATACCGGATATGGATATAGAAATGTTTATGCGCATTTGCATCCATGTACTTCGCAGGCTGCCCAAATTCGTACTGAAATTGGCGCCGGAGTTGGCATTGCCAACTATACCGCACACTGTAATGAAAACGGTTGGAACTATCCCGCTTTCAACAAAAACCATATTGCGGCTATGAACAATGCAAATAAATATGGATTGATGATTGGAAGTTGTTGTTTGTCAAATAAATTCGATATCTATGAATGCTTTGGCGAAGCATTGCTTCGCAGGGCAGAAAAAGGCGCAGTAGGCTACATTGGCGCTTCAAATCTTACCTATTGGGATGAGGATTACTACTGGTCAATCGGCGCAAAACGTCCTATTACGGCAGCGCCCGTTTACGACCCCACACGTTTGGGTGCCTACGACAGATTATTTCACACGCACGGAGAGACTTACAATAATTGGATGACTACTTTCGGTTCCATGATTGTAGCGGGAAACGAGGCGGTACAATCCTCTACTTCAACTTCCTCTATGAAAAGATATTACTGGGAAATTTACCATCTCATGGGCGATCCTTCTGTCATGACTTACTTAACGAAGCCTTCGCCAATGGAAACGATATTGCCTAATAGTCTGCTGGTTGGAGAAACTGCGCTGAGTGCGAAAGTGGCTCCCCATGCTTACTGTGCGATAACCGATCATGACGGAGTGTTGGTGAGCGCAGGTTTTGCCGATGCATCCGGAATTATCACACTACATTTCGATCCGCTGGAAGCCGGACAATATGAATTTGCTGCTTGGGCACAAAACCATATTCAGTATTTTAAATCTATTTGTGTGGATACTCAAGGTATTTGCGCCGGCGGTGGCGCTTATATCACTTGTATGATTTATCCTAACCCTGCGCGCACTGCCATAGTAATTGAAACCGAAAAACCAATGGATTCTTACGAAATTATAGACATGACCGGTAAGAGGATTGTTGCGAAACAAGACGTGAACAAAAGCAATGTGTTGATAGATGTAACTTCATTTGCAGCAGGGATTTACTTTGTTAAAGTAATAGCCGGTCAACAGAAACCTGTAGTTCGGAAATTTGTAAAACAATAACAATTTTTACCTCCACATTACCTCATTTTTCTCAATCTCTTTCTTTATCTTCTTTGGCATTTTATCCACACAATGATGGCATTTCATCTCAATAGAATACATCCTGCCGATGCAATAATTAGAATGTTTGCACGCGCTTCTTTCAATTTCGCCGGCTTTTATTTTGTTGATGAAATCGGTATCATGGATGAGAGGGCGCGCCAATTGGAAGGCTACAAATCCTTCATTCAGAACTTCTTCCATTTTCGATTTGGAGATCATGCCGCCTACATAAATCAATGGAATTTTTAAGTTTTTCCGGAATATTTTTGCCGGCTCCAAGAAGTAGGCTTCTTCGTAAGGCACGGTTGGGATCATCCATCTGCCGATCATGCTTATGCCGAGTTTGAGCCACCAGAAGCGTAGCGTATCCATATAGTAGGTAAGGGTTTTAAGGGGCATGGCGCCCCGCAGAATCTCCATCGGCGCTTTGCTTACGAAGCCGGCGGTGAGCACCAAAGCGTGCACGCCTGTTTTTTCCAATTCTTTGGCAATTTCCAAGCATTCGTTTAAGGGTGAGCCGCCTTCAAAACCGTCGTACATATTGGTTTTTACAACTACTGCCATTTCGTTGCCGGCAGCTTTCATCACTTCTGCCATCACCATTTTCATAAACAACATGCGGTTTTCGAGCGAGCCGCCAAACTTGTCTTTTCTTTTATTGGTGTAAGGCGATAAAAACTGACTGATTAAATAACCGTGGCCGGCGTGAATTTCCACGCAGTCGAAACCGGCTTGTTTGGCAAGCTTTACAGCATTTCCAAAATCGCAAACCAATGCTAAAATCTCTTTCTCTTTGAGTGCGCGCACAATGGTGGGCGAGTAGATATTTACGCCGGTTGAGGCGCCCACCGGTATTTGCCCGCAAGTGTACCAGTGCGTCATATTGCCGCAATGCCCTAACTGAATTGCCGCTTTTGCGCCTTCTTGATGAATAGAGTCGGTTAGTTTTTTCAACGCCGAAACGATCTCTTCGCGCATATAAAGCTGCCCGTTGAAAGAAACGCCGCTCCTGTTCACTGCCGCGTAGGCAATAGTAGTCATGCCGATTCCGCCGCGCGCCACGGCAGTATGATAATCGAATAACATTTCCGTAGGCTCGTTATTCTTGCACATGTTTTCAAAAGCCGCCGAACGGATCGTTCGGTTGCGAAGCTCGATGGGGCCGATTTGGCAGGGGGTAAAAATGGGGGACATAGGGATTAAATTACGTAATAAATTCTAAATAGTTTGTTCTATTAATACTTTGAAATTCATGCTGGGGATATGCATTAGCGAAAGCATTGGGTATTTTTGGAGTTCGTTTCTCATTCCACTTAAATTCAAATGCATGCAAAACTCCATTTCGTTCTTCTATATAATCTATTTCTTGCTGTGCGTGCGTTCTCCAAAAATATGTATTGGAGTAAATATCATTGTATTCAATAAATTTTTTTCGCTCACTTACCATAAAATTTTCCCACAATGCTCCTGTATCTGTTCTAAGTTCTAATGGCATATAATTTTGTATCAAAGCATTACGAATCCCATTGTCGTAAAAATAGATCTTTCTACTTTTTTTTAACTCGTTTCTCAAGTTTCTACTAAAAGATTGCAATCGGAAAATGATAAAAACTTTTTCCAAAAGTTCAATATATCGTTCTATGGTTTCACTTTTTACACTAATCATGTTTCCTAACTCATTATATGATACCTCGTTTCCTAATTGCAGTGATAATGCTGTAAGCAATTTCATTAACACTTCGGGACTACGAATATCTTTGTACATCAAAATATCCTTAAATAAATAACTGCTACTTAACTCTATAAGTATTTTTCTCGCATCCGACGGATTGTTTACTACATCAGGGTACATTCCATAAACCAATCGCTGCTCAAGCAATCTTTTTTCCTCCAAATAAGAAGTTGCATTTATGAGTTCTGTTGTAGAAAACGGGTAAAGTGTATATTCAAATTTTCTTCCTGTAAGCGGTTCGTTTAAACGATTACGCAAGTCAAATGCAGACGATCCGGTTGCTATTAATTGAATGCCAGGAATATTATCTATCATTAATTTTAATGTTATTCCAATATTTTCAACTCTTTGCGCCTCGTCAATCAAAATTATTTTTTTGCTTCCAATGATGTTCTTCCATTCGGTAGAGCTTACATTAGTAAGTATTTGTAAAGTTTCAGGCTCATCACAATTCAAGAATAAATATTCTAACGGATTATTTTCTTTAATGATTTGCTTGAGTAAAGTCGTCTTACCCACTTGTCGTGGACCTACCAAAAGAATAGCCTTTTTTTGAAAAAAACGGTTTTTTATAGAATCATGTATAGCTCTTTCAATCATATCTTTATTTATTCGATGCGGCAAAACTATAAAAATTTCCGATATAACGGAAAAACTTGCATAAAAATTTCCGATATAATGGAAAAATTTATATTAAATTTTCCGATACATCGGGAAAACCCACTATCCAAGACTAAATCTTTTTCACATTTAAAATATTCCAACATTTCCTATATTTTCGCCCGTCAGTTGAAACTGACGGCAATGAAAAAATACTAACTACTAATGACCACCTCCACCCAATTTACCCAAATAGAGAACCTCTGCTTCGATCTCTTCTCCAAAAAAGCGATGGATTACGGCACCGCCTGGCGCATTCTGCGTACTTCTTCTTTAACCGATCAAATTTATATTAAAGCGCAAAGAATCAGAAGCATTCAGGAAAAAGGGGTGGCGAAAGTGGAGGAAGGCATTGTGCCGGAGTTTATCGGCATTGTCAATTATTCAGTCATGGCATTGATACAGTTGGAGATGGGCGCAACCGATTCTTTTGAAGGGATGATTTCTGCCGAAGAAGCATCAAAGTTGTATCTCAAATATATTCATAACGCTAAGGCTTTGATGCTCAATAAGAATCACGATTATGGCGAAGCGTGGCGCAATATGCGCGTGGAGTCGTTAACCGATATTATTTTAATGAAACTGTTGCGGATTAAACAAATAGAAGATAACAAAGGCAATACTATCGTTTCGGAAGGACTGGATGCGAATTATTATGATATTATTAACTATGCGGTGTTTGCGCTGATAAAATTGACGTTGTGAAATTTAAAAAATTAATGATTTAAAAAATTAAAGTTACATCTTACAATACAAGCCTTTAAATCTTTAAATTCTTAAATCTTTAAACCTTAACCCAAAAAAACAATCTGTACCATATAAATTTTAAAAATATGAAAAAACAAAAAGAACCCCTTTGGCTTATGGTTACACGCATCGTATTGGCATGCGTTTTTATTTTTTCAGGATTCACAAAAATGGTTGACCCTGTAAATTTTGGAATAAAGATTTATGAATATTTTATCTCCTTCGGAATGGGGTTTATGCACCCGTTTTCGCTGACCATAGCAATTTTAGCCATTATTGCAGAGTTTACAATGGGTGTCATGCTCCTTTTTAGAATCAGAGTGAAACTCGCTGCGCTGGGATACCTCCTGTTTATGGTATTTTTCTTCTTCTTAACGGCATGGTTAGCATTAGCAGAGCATTTGGAAGTGCATTATGGATACAACCTGCATGTAGTGAAAGATTGCGGATGTTTCGGGCAAGCCATTGTGATGAGCAATTTGGAAACTTTCCTGAAAAACGTAGCCATTCTCATCGTTACATTAATCGTGTTTGCCAAACGAAACTCCATCCCCGACATTAGGTTAACCTCGCTGGGGCAATGGCTGTTGGTGTTCGTGGTTGCCGGCATCACACTGCTTGTGCAAATTTTTGCCCTACGCAACTTGCCGCTTATAGATTTTAGTAACTGGAAGAAAGGGGGAAACGTAGCCGAACTCCTTATCGAAAAACCCGCAGAGATTGATGTGCTTTTCCTGTATCAAAATAACAAAGGGGAAGAAAAGTTGCTCTCTTTAGAAGAGATGGATCTCATTACGGAAATCTACCCTCATTTTTATAATGAATATTTCTACATAGATCGCATTGACTCTGTTATTTCAGAAGCAATCCACGCTAAAATTCAGGGTTTCTCCATGCTGGATGAACAGGGACGGGATTTTGCAAGTATTTATCTCTGCAAAGAAAAAGTTTACATACTTTTTATGCACGATTTAGATGAAACGAGTGACTATGCAATGAGATCGGAAGCACTGCAAAAGTTGATTGCTTACTGCGAAGAAAACAATATAGCCTTTGCAGGAATTACAAACTCTCCTCTTCATGAAATTAAAAGCTTTATAGGAAAGTATAATCTCACTTTCCCCATCTATTTCAATCCGATTGATCCGATAAAAGGACCTTTTGTGGTGCGCGATGCGATCCGCTCGAACCCGGGATTGATAGTGTTGGAAAATGGAATTGTGGTGAAGAAAAAATCCTGGAGAAATTTTTAAACATTGAATATTGAATATGGAGCAGCACACTCCACACCCCTATGTTCGGCTGAGACTGTGTCTCAGTCGAATTTTTAAAGCAGGTAATACCTGCAAAAAGTATAACGGCGGCGGCTATGCCGCCGCCGAACTTTAGCCGTCGCCGAACTTTAAACCTTAAATTTTTAAATTTTGAATACCATTCACCTCCTCCCCGACCTTGTCGCCAACCAAATCGCCGCCGGCGAAGTTATTCAACGTCCTGCCTCGGCAGTGAAAGAGTTGTTGGAAAACGCTGTTGATGCCGGCGCTACGAAAGTGCAACTCATTATTAAAGATTCCGGCAGAACGCTCATTCAGGTAGTAGATAACGGAAAAGGAATGAGTTTTACCGATGCGCGGATGTGCTTTGAAAGACATGCGACCTCGAAAATTTTGACTGCCGAAGATCTTTCTCATTTGACCACCAAAGGTTTTCGCGGCGAAGCTTTAGCCTCTATTGCCGCCATCGCTCAGGTAGAATTGAATACGAAACGCGCCGAAGAAGAAACGGGAACACGCCTACTTGTTGAAGGCTCGCAAGTTAAAGAACATGCGCCTGCCGCCACACAAGACGGAACTTCCATCGCCGTAAAAAATCTGTTTTTTAATGTGCCGGCGCGAAGAAACTTCCTCAAATCGGATGCGGTGGAATTAGGACATATTGAAGAAGAACTAAATCGCTTGTCATTAATTCATTATGATGTTGAGTTTTCGTTTTATCATAATGGAAAATTGATGCAGCAACTTCCTCAGTCTAATCAGAAACAACGCATTATCAATGTCTTTGGCGTGCATTTTAAAGATAAATTGTATCCAGTAGAGTTAAACACGGAGGCTATAAAAATAACAGGTTTTATTGCGAAACCGGAAAATAGCAAAAAGAGAAAAAACGAACAATATTTATTTGTAAATAACAGATTTGTAAAGCATTACTTGTTAACGCATGCCATTGAAACCGCCTACAAGGAGTTGATTCCGGAAGGACATAAACCTGCCTTTTTCATAGATATTACGGTGCCGCCGGCTACCATTGATGTGAATATCAGTCCGACTAAAATTGATGTTAAATTTCAGGATGACAGAATGATATATGCGTTTTTGAATGCGGCGGTAAAAAAAACATTGGGCGCGCTTTCGTTGGTTCCGCAAATAGATTTTAACTATAAACCGGAGTATGACTTTTCTGCGGTTAAACAACAAGAGCATATTAAATCTCCTACGTTAACTTTAAATCCGAATTATAGCCCATATTCTTGTAAATCAGATAAAAATATTTCTACTTCAGATTCGTGGCAGCAATTTTTATCAGGGGTTAAAAATGAAACTATAAAAGTACAATCTGCTGAGCCTGAAAAGCTTGCTTTTACTGAGGAAGATAAAGAAAATGAAGCTATTATAGATGAGACGCAATTGAAATGTTTGTTTTGTTCTGATGCTTATTTATTGTTTTTGTGGAATGATGTGCTTCATATAATAGATGTTAAAGCAGCACGGGAACGGTTTTTATTTGAATATTTTTTAAATGCCTTAGAAAACACGCCCATCGTCATTCAGCAATGTATGTTTCCTGAAACCATTACATTATCGGCAAGTACAGTTGAAATGGTAAACGACATCTTGCCCGAATTGCGAGCGTTGGGATACGATTTGGAACAAATCGGCCGGACATCGTTTGCGGTAAATGGAACCCCTACAGATGAAGAAAGTTCTAATACACAGCAAATTATCGAACAGTTTGTAGAAATGTACAAAACGCATCAATTTTTACACAAAACAGATAAAAATAGCGCCATAGCCAAAAGTTTGGCGAAGCAAAAATGCAGTTGCAAGCTGCAAATAGCCTCGGAACAGGAACAGCAAGCGTTTATTAAACAATGGCTTCAATGTAAAGCGCCACACATCTCTCCTTCAGGGAAAAAAGTGTCGAAAAGTTTTACAAATGTAGAAATACAGAAGTTTTTTGAATAATATAATCACAATTTTAATGTATTGTTTTTCGTTAGGGTTAGCAAAAATCATATACATTTGCCGCTCAAAATAAACATAACTTTATGAAAAAACAAAAAGTATATTTCATCATTGCTTGCCTGTTGGTGGTCTTATCTGTCCTTGCCATTGTTTATAAAAAAGGAGGTTTGCAAAAATCGGCTAACACTCAAAAAATATCTACGGCTTTTGCCATAAAAGATACCGCTACTATCACACGGATTTTTATGGCAGACATGTATGGGAATAAAGTATTACTCACCAAACATGGAGGAAGCTGGATGGTAGATAATCGCAAACCGGCAGCATCGTTTAGAGTTCACGATTTACTGATCACTTTGACGGCGCTTCGCATAAAACAGCCGATTGCTAAAGTAGCACAACGCAGTATTATAGAAGCGCTTGCAGTAAATTCAACCAAAGTGCAAGTTTATGAAACAAAGCCATTATTTACCATATTCAGACGTCCGTTTTTTACAAAGGAGCGGTTGCTAAAAACGTATTTTCTGGGAGATGCCACCCAAAATAATTTAGGCTCTTATGCGCTGCTGGAGGGCATGTCGGAGCCATATATTATTTACAGACCGGGGTTTAGAGGATATGTAGCGCCCCAATTTTCTCCTGACCCTATTGATTGGTATTCACCAAAAATTTTTAGTACGAAACTCACACGCATTCAAAATGCTTCTTTTATTGATTTGGAAAATCCTGAAAATTCCTTTTTTGTTGAAAAATCAGGACCCCGTTCATTTACTTTATTTGATGTTCATAAAAATGTAATTTTGAACTATGATACAACGCTTGTAATCAACATGCTATCTGAATTTAGGGAGCGCAACTACGAAATGTTTCTTAATAAAATTTCACAGTCGTTAAAAGATTCGATCATACAATTTAATTTCTTTAAAATCATTTCTCTAACAGATGTTGAGAATCAAACCACCGTCATGAAACTCTATCGCCAAATTGATGAAGGCGAACTCTATGAAGATGGACAATTGATTGAAGAAATCTATCAGGAGTTTAACCGAGATCGTTGTTACGCTACAATTAATGAAAACACCGACGAACTTTTTACCATACAATTTTTCCATTTTGACAGACAGATTCAACCGTTGTCTTATTTTTTAAAAAGATGATAATTAATGAATTATGGATGTACCGTGCGCTACAATTAGCAGCGTTGGGATTGGGAAAGGTACAACCCAATCCGCTGGTTGGGGCTGTGATTGTGCACAATGAAAGCATTATTGGAGAAGGCTACCACCAACAGTATGGCGATCCTCATGCTGAAGTAAATGCGATTTGCGTGGTTAAAAATCAAGAATTACTCAAAAAATCAACGCTTTATGTTAATTTGGAACCGTGCGCACACTTTGGAAAAACACCTCCATGCGCTTCTTTAATTATTGAAAAAAAAATCCCCAAAGTGGTAATAGGGATGAAAGACCCCAGCGAAAAAGTGAACGGAAAAGGCATTAAAATGCTCCGAGATGCAGGTGTTGAAGTGATAGAAAACGTATTACAAGACGAGTGCTTGCGTTTGAACAAGCGATTTATCACTTATCATACTAAAAAACGTCCTTATATTTTTTTGAAATGGGCGCAAACGAAAAATGGATTTATGGATATTTTGCGTGATGATACGCGCAACGCCCCAACATATTGGATAACAAATGATGCATTGCGGGTTTGGACTCACAAACTACGCAACGAGGAACAAGCCATCTTGATAGGATACAATACTTTAAAAAATGACAACCCACAGTTAACCAATCGTTTTTATGGCTCAAACCAGCCTCAGCGTTTTGTGTTGTGCGATGAATACAAATCGACTGAAATTGAAAAATCATTTTCGACTTTAGTCGGAAATGTCGAAGAAATTTTAGCCGAACTTTATACCTTAAAAATACAATCCGTTGTGGTTGAAGGCGGCAAAAAAACGCTACAAAAATTTTTAGATGCTCATTTGTGGGATGAGGTTTTTGTGCTCACAGGGAATGTAGCATGGGAAGCGGGGGTTGAGGCGCCGAAAATGCTATGTGCTTTTGATGAAGTGATACATGTTGATGGAGAAACTATATCGGTATTCACTTCTCCTGTCTTTCGCACTGGGACACCCTAAATTATTTTCGTTTTATCCATCGGGCAACCTTCTCATTTTATTTGTACAAAATGCATAAAGAGAATATATACCTTATTTAATCATTTCAACCGCCGCCGCCCGCGCATCCGCCAACACATCAGGAATGCTCATGGGGCGTTTGCAGGCGCCCGCCACAAAAAGCCCGGCACAGTTGGTTTGTTGGTCTTCCGAAATGGTATTTAAGGTTTTGAAAAAGCCATACATTTCTTCACAATCACAACAACTTGCCAATAATTTTGTACCTTTTGAAGGCTCCATGCCGGTCATCAGCACCAATAGATCCGAGGTCATTTTTAAAGGCAGTCCCATTAAAGTATCTTCCGATTTTATCTGAATTTTCCCGTCGAAAGTAGCCGCCGCTTCAGAAATTCTTCCCCGAATAAAGTAGATGCCGTATTGTTCCTGTGCCTCGCGGTAGAGTTCTTCATAACCTTGTCCCCACATGCGCAAATCCATGTAAAAAATATAAACCTCCGTTTCGGGCAAAAGTTTTTTCAACTCAATAGCTTGTTTTACAGCAGTAATGCAGCAAATTTTTGAGCAATAGTTGTTTCCCGATTTCTCGTCGCGCGAGCCTACGCATTGCAGAAAACAAACCTTTTTCGGATTCTCACCAAAAGCATTTGCAATGTTATTTTTCTTGAACATCTCCTCCAAATCTAACGAAGTAACCACTCCGTTATAAATGCCATAGCCGTATTCTTCTTTGCGCGTGGCATCGAATGGCGTATAGCCTGTAGCCACCAAAACAGCATCTGCCTGATAGGTTTTATGGTTTGAGTCTGTGGCTATCCAACCTGTTTCTTTATGCTCAAGATGAACGACTTCCGTGTTAAAGCAGGGCGTAATGTTATTCTCCAAAAGTTTGGCATCCATAGATTTTACCAATGTTTCTGCTTCCGAAAAATCCGGAAATAAAAGCATTTTATTGCGTAGATTCGTGTTGGTTTCATTCTCTTTTTCGAGAAGCGTAATATCGTAGCCTAAGTTTTTTAAAGTTGCTGCGGCTTCAATTCCTGCCGGTCCGGCGCCGATGATTAAAATGGAGTTTTTCATAAAGTTCAATTAAATTTAAAGATTTAAAAAAATAAAAATTTAATATTTAAATATTTTGGTTTTAGAGGTCATATTATTGATATTTGTATTTTAAACTTTAAATCTAATTTCTGTATTCCCCACTCATAATGTGTTGCAACCAAGTCTCATTCTCCAAATACCAATCCACTGTCTTTTCAAACCCTTCGGTGAATTTTATTTTGGGCTCCCAGCCTAATTCGGTTTTAATTTTGGTGGCGTCAATGGCGTAGCGCAAGTCGTGGCCTGCGCGGTCGGTAACGTAAGTGATTAATGACAAGGATTCTCCTTCGGTGCGCCCCAGCTTTTTATCCATGATTTTGATTAATTCTTTAATCAGATCGATGTTTTTCCACTCGTTATTTCCGCCAATGTTGTAAGTTTCTCCGGTTTTGCCTTGATGGAAAATGAGGTCAATGGCAGCCGCGTGGTCTTCCACATAGAGCCAATCGCGCACATTAATTCCTTTGCCATAAACAGGAAGCGCTACGTTGTTTTTTATGTTATGAATGAAAAGCGGGATCAATTTTTCGGGGAATTGGTTGGGCCCGTAATTATTTGAGCAGTTAGAAATTACAGTGGGAAGCTTGTAAGTATCGTGGTAGGCACGCACAAAATGATCGGAGGAGGCTTTGGCGGCAGAGTAGGGGCTGTGTGGATCGTAGGGGGTGGTCTCTTTAAAAGCGCCGGTCTCACCAAGCGAGCCATATACTTCATCGGTAGAAATATGGTAAAAACGTTTATCCTCCATATTATCTTTCCAAATGGCGCGGGCAGCGTTCAACAGATTTACTGTTCCCACCACATTAGTGTAAATAAATTCCATCGGGTTTTCGATAGAACGATCTACGTGAGATTCTGCAGCTAAGTGAATCACGCCGTCGAATTGGTGCTCTTTGAATAGTGCCAGCATCTTTTCGCCTTCCACGATATCTGCTTTAATGAAATGATAATTCGGCTTGTTTTCAATGTCTTGCAGATTTTCTAAATTGCCAGCGTAGGTAAGTTTATCCAAATTATAAATTTCGTATTGCGGATATTTATTTACGAATAAACGAATTACGTGCGAACCTATGAAGCCGGCGCCACCGGTGATGAGGATTTTTTTCATGTTTTTAATTTTTAGTTATACAGCTACTTCAGCCTTAATATGCGGATCGGGGTTGTAATTTTCTAATGTAAAATCATCAAATTGAAAATCAAAAATAGAATTTACTTCTCTATTTATCTTCATGACAGGCAATGTTTTGGGAGTGCGTGAAAGTTGCAACTTAGCTTGCTCAATATGATTGGAATAGAGATGTGCATCGCCGAAAGTGTGAATAAAGTAACGCGGTTTGAGTTTGCAAACATGCGCTACCATCATGAGTAACAATGCGTAAGAGGCAATATTGAACGGCACGCCGAGAAAAACATCGGCGCTGCGTTGATAGAGTTGGCATGAAATTTCCCCGTTATTCACATAAAATTGAAAAAGCACGTGGCAAGGCGGAAGTTTCATTTTGTCCACATCGCCCACATTCCATGCGCTCACAATCAATCGTCGCGAATCGGGATTTTTTTGAATCATGTTGATTAATTCCGAAATTTGATCTATTGTTCTGCCGTCGGAGGTTTGCCAGGAGCGCCACTGTTTTCCATATACAGGACCTAAATCTCCGTTTTCATCTGCCCATTCATCCCAAATTGTTACTTTATTATCGTGCAAGTATTTAACATTGGTCTCGCCTTTCAAAAACCAAAGCAATTCGTAGATAATAGAGCGCAGGTGCAGTTTTTTTGTGGTTAAAACGGGAAAACCGTTTTGCAAATCGAATCGCATTTGGTATCCGAAAACGCTTTTAGTTCCCGTTCCGGTGCGGTCGTCTTTAAAAGCGCCGGCATCAATGATATGTTGAAGAAGATCAAGGTATTGTTTCATAGTTTTTTACACGCAGCCGTCGGGTTTAGGCAATCCGGCGATGCGGCAGGCTCCGCGCGCAGGACCCAATGGGAAAAGTTCATAAATATCTTTCAATTTCAATCCTGTTTCTTTGCAAATAGAGCGAATCATGGGCGCCATGCCGGTTTCTTCGTAACTGCGACGAATAATTTTGATAACTGCCCAATGATTTTCCGTTAAATCGTGGATGTCGTCTTCTTTTGCGATTAATGTAGCTAATTCATCATTCCATAATTGCGGTTCCAACATAAAGCCGTCGCCGTCCATTTCGATGGGTTTGCCGTTAAATTCGAGTGCCATAATATTTGGTTTTTGGTTTTTGATTATGAGGGGGCGAAAATAGAATTGTTTTTGTTAGTTTCATTTGTATTCATCATGTTTGTCCCGTTAGGGACGTGATATTGGTAGAAAAATTTCACCACACACGCCCGTTGTCCCGTTAGGGACAAGATATTATTCGGGATTTTTTAAAATGTATTTTTCATTAAATTCAATACCAAATAATTTTAATAATTCTAAATATTCTTCTTCAAGGTTACGCTTTTTATGGTGTTTTTCTTGTTGTTCAATATATTTAACAACTCTATCTATCTGTGATTTTCCATAAGAAAATGCACCGTAGCCCTCTTGCCATGAAAATTTACTACTGACTAATCTTTTTTTATTAATCCATAACGAAGAACTGCCTTTAATATCTTGCATTAAATCCGACAACGATTGTGTGGGTCTCATTCCAAACAAAACGTGAATGTGGTCGGGCATACCTCCGATTTGCAACAATTTATGTCCATTGTTAGTAATAATTCCTGTAATGTATTTATATAATTCGTCTTGCCATTCTTTTTGTATTAATGATAGGCGATTTTGAACTGCAAAAACGGCATGAATGTGGATTTGGGTATAGGTATTTGCCATGTTTTTTATGTATTGCGTTTTGCGTTTTTGTTTACATATCCCGTCCCTATGGGACGGTGGTTATCAGGGACCTGCTTCTTTCTACCAATATTTTGTCCCTAACGGGACGAGGACTATTGGGATATTTTATATTTATTTTTTCTCTTTTTTTTATCGAAATTTAGGATTTTTTCATTTATTGTTTCCATCTAAAACTTTTCGCAAAAATAAAATTTTCTTACACCACTTTTTCTTATCAGAATTACCATCAAGGAACCGGATCATACCCACTCCCTCCCCACGGGTTACACCGCACAATCCGTTTTATGGTAAGCCAGCTGCCTTTCAGCGCCCCATGTTTCTGTATCGCTTCAACGCCGTATTGCGAGCAAGTGGGCACAAAACGGCATTGCTTTCCTAGAAAAGGGGATAATGTGAATTGATATACTTTTATCAATGCAATGAAAAAAACTGAAAAAATTTGATTAATCATTGAATTTTATATAAACTACCCCGTCTCGCTTCGCGAGACACCCCTTCAAAATTTGAAGGGGATTTTCTTTCATTTTTATCTTTTAATTCCTAATTCTTAATTCCTAATTTCTAATTCTTAATACGCTCTCGCAAACACCACCCGCCGCGCAGAAGCTTTCCCCGTTAAAATACACTTGCCTTCTTCTTTCTCGCCATCAAACGGAATTACACGAATGGTAGCTTTGGTTTTCTCTTTGATTAATTCTTCCGTTTCGGTCGTGCCATCCCAATGCGCGAGTATGAAGCCGCCTTTGTTATCTAAAATGTCCACAAATTCTTCCCACGTATCCGCTTTGCGTGTGTTTTCTTCTCTGAATTTCAACGCTTTATTAAAGATGTTTTGTTGAATGTCTGTTAACAACGTTTCAATATGATTTGCCAAGCCATCGAAAGAGGCGGTGTGTTTTTCAAGCGTATCGCGGCGGGCAATTTCTACCTGGTTATTTTCCAAATCGCGCGGTCCGATAGCAATTCTAACAGGAACGCCTTTTAACTCATATTCGTTGAATTTCCAGCCGGAACGCTTGGCATCGTCATCGTCAAATTTTACAGAGATATTTTTCGATTTTAATTCTGCAGATAACGATGTTACTTTTTCTCTAATGGCTTGTAACTGTTCTTCCGTTTTGTAAATAGGAATGATAACCACTTGCAATGGAGCCAATTTCGGCGGCAGCACCAGTCCGTGATCATCGGAGTGCGACATGATGAGTGCACCCACCAAACGGGTAGAAACGCCCCAAGAGGTTGCCCATACATAATCCAATTGGTTTTCTTTGTTTAAGAATTTCACATCGAATGCTTTGGCGAAGTTTTGTCCCAAGAAATGCGAAGTGCCTGCCTGCAAGGCTTTTCCATCTTGCATTAACGCTTCGATGCAATAGGTATCTTCGGCGCCGGCAAAGCGTTCGTTGGGCGATTTTACGCCTGTTAAAACGGGCATTGCCATAAAATTTTCGGCAAAATCGGCATATACATTCAACATTTTTTCTGCTTCAATCAAGGCTTCTTCACGGGTGGCGTGCGCCGTGTGTCCTTCCTGCCATAAAAATTCTGCGGTGCGCAAAAACAAACGGGTGCGCATTTCCCAACGCACTACGTTTGCCCACTGGTTGCACAAAATCGGCAAATCGCGGTACGACTGAATCCAATTCTTATAGGTATCCCAAATAATGGTTTCGGAAGTGGGACGCACAATGAGTTCTTCTTCCAGTTTTGCCTCCGGATCCACCATTACGCCGCCGTTGGGGGCGTTTTTAAGCCGGTAGTGCGTAATTACTGCGCATTCTTTCGCAAAACCTTCCACATGGTCGGCTTCCTTGCACAAAAACGATTTCGGGATAAAGAGCGGAAAATACGCATTTACGTGCCCGGTATCTTTAAACATTTTGTCTAACGCAGCTTGCATATTTTCCCAAATAGCGTAGCCGTATGGTTTTATCACCATGCATCCGCGCACGGCAGAGTTTTCTGCCAAATCCGCTTTTTTAACGATGTCGTTGTACCATTTTGAATAATCTTCTTCGCGTGTTGTAAAATCTTTTGCCATAAAAAATATATTTAAAATTTAAAGATTTAAAATTTAAAGGATTATTGGACAGTAGCTTGTAATTTGCAACTTTAAATTTTTAAATCTTAAATCTTTAAATTAGCTTTGGGCGGCGAAAATACAGAAAATAATGTCAATTCTCATTCAACCACTCCAACCACTCATCCGCCACTTTATCCCAATTAAAAACATCATAATCCGGCTTGCCGTCTTCGTTTAGCGGAAAGAAATTATGGTC
>WQWP01000016.1 GCA_009787485.1 Lentimicrobiaceae bacterium
AAAATACAGAAAATAATGTCAATTCTCATTCAACCACTCCAACCACTCATCCGCCACTTTATCCCAATTAAAAACATCATAATCCGGCTTGCCGTCTTCGTTTAGCGGAAAGAAATTATGGTCGGTTCCAACGTAAGCCTTAAACGTAAAATTTCTTTTTCCCTGTCGAATAGTTTCTACATGCAAAAAATCGTTGAATGGGGCGCTTACATCCTTTGTTCCATAAGTAACTAAAACAGGAATTTTTAACTTTTCCAAATGTTTTATTGATGGATACGAAAATTCAAAAGTCGCTCGGTCTGTGTCCCCTTGCGAATCATCCATGCAGTTTTTATTTTTCACTACATTTTCCCAATATCCTATACTGCTCTCGCCAAATCTCGTGGTATCCGTATCGGTTTCATTTGCCCTATTTTGCCCTATTATAGACATAATTCTTCCCATCGGATTTCCTCCTGAATAAATCAAGTGTGTGATTTTATTACATTCTGCTGCCATGTTTGCGGCAACGGTGCTACCTTCAGAATGCCCTGCAACAATAAGTTGCGCCGAAGAAACCCATTCCTGTTTTTGTAAATGCTTAATAATGGCTATGTTTCTCTGCACATAATAACTCAATAAATTCCTGTCTGAATATCCTTTGGGGTATTTAAGAGGATGACTACTCGTACTGTCCACGTAAGTACGATAATTTTCTGAAAGTGTTTGAAAATCAGACATTACAGGAATGTAAGGCTTGCTAACAATGACTAAATGATATTTCTCTGAAAGATTATCGGGAATAAAAGGAAATGTGCCATAAGCGCCATATTCGTCATATTTTATCAACGGTACAGGCAGGCTGCCCTGACAGAAAAAGAAAAGCGGTTTTTTAACATTTTCTTCTCCTTTTTTTGATTTAATTAGAATATCCACCACATCGTTTTTATACTTGAAAACGAGATGTTTAAATCCAAAATCTTCCGGCGTTTTGGTTTGCCCGAAAGCGGTAATCGCTATTAAAAAGAAAAAAATACCAATTAGTTTTTTTATCATTTTGAGATAATGGATACCCTACAAATTATACAAAAACTCCGGCGCTAAATCGGCACCGTTTGCCCATTCTATTGTCCAATGATTTAGTCCAAATTGAATAAAATTATTTCTATCTTTTAAAGGCTCAAAAAATTTTCCTTTTAATAACGGATAAAAATCAATCTGTTTTTGCACTCCATCGCTAAATTCTAAACGCATAGTGTAATCTTGTAGATATTCTACATCCGTAACTCTAATTAATGAAAGTTCGCTCATATTAATTTACTTTAATGGTTCTATTTTGTTTAATTCCAATCCTTTTTGTGCATTTTCCCAATTTGCAAGTAATTCGTTTTTATGTAAATCAATCCAAGTCAAAACCAATTTCAAAATGCGTGCCGGCATTTCACCTTTAACGATCTCTTTTTGAATGGTTATTATTGCCTCAAAATCACCATATCTTATATGAATATGAGGAGGATTATGATCTGCTCCAAACATAGAGATAATAATACCAAAAAAACGAGACAGTTCAGCCATTTTATGATTTTTTATGATGATTTATTGTGGAAGCTAATAGTATAATACCAAGCCCCATAAACGCCACAGGTATAAGATACCGGAAATGAAACCCGTGAAATAAAAAGAGAAGGCCGATGATTATCAAAGTTGCTCCGGCGATAAGCGCAAATGAACTACTGTGTTTTTTTACGTTGGTAACAATCTCTTCTTTTACTTCCTCTGTAATCTCTTTTTTTATCTCTTGGGTTACGCTGTCAATCCACTCCTCGCTGATTCCCGAACACTTTGCTGAAGAGACATTGTCTTCAGCCGGAATTACCAGTATTAAAATGAGATAAGCGATAATTCCGGAGCCGGTAAGCCCGAAAACGCAAAAAATAACTCTAAAAACAACAGGGTCAAGGTTAAAGTATTCGCCTAAACCGCCGCAAACGCCGGCAATCATTCTGCTTGAAATACTACGGGTAAGTTTTTTCTGACTCATAAGATTATAATTTTGATAAAATTTTTCGCGAAAATAAAAAAATAATGTTATTTTTTTCTGAAATAAATCTCCATCGGAACTCCCGTAAAACCCCATTTCTCCCGTATCCTGTTTTCCAAAAACCGTTTGTAATCTTCCCGCACATATTGAGGGAGGTTGCAGAAAAACGCAAATGCCGGAAACGGCGTAGGAAGTTGCGTTATAAACTTAATCTTTATCATTTTATCTTTTACCACCGGAGGAGGTTGGTTTTTGATAACGGGCAGCAAAACGTCGTTCAATTCTGAGGTGGAAATTCTGCGTTGTTTGTTTTGATAAACGGCTACCGCAGTTTCCAACACTTTGAAAATACGTTGTTTATTAATTACGGAAGTGAAAATAACCGGCACATCGTTAAATGGGGCAAGTCGTTTTTTGACTAATTCTTCGTATTCTTTATGCGTTTTTTGGTCTTTTTCTACCAAATCCCATTTATTCATCACCACAACTACGCCTTTCCGGTTTCGTGCAGCCAAACTGAAAATGGCAATATCTTGCGCATCGAAACCTTCTGAGGCATCGCACATTAAAACACATACATCGCTGTTTTCTATGGCGCGAACGGCACGCATGACGGAGTAAAACTCCAGATTTTCTTCTACTTTTTTCTTTTTACGCAACCCTGCCGTGTCCACCAAATAAAAATCGAATCCAAAACTGTTGAAACGGGTATAAATGGAGTCGCGCGTGGTGCCGGCAAGCGGCGTAACAATAGTTTGCTCTTTTCCCAGAAAGGTATTGATAATGGAAGACTTACCTACATTGGGTTTGCCCACAATGGTAATTCTCGGAAGCGCTTCGTCGTAAACTTCTTCTTCTTTTGAAAAATGTTTGACGATTTCATCTAACAGATCACCGGTGCCGCTGCCGGAAATTGCTGAAATGGGAAAAATATGTTCAAATCCTAACGCGTAAAATTCGGTGTGGTCTAAAAAATTAGTAGGACTATCAATTTTATTTACACATAGATAGAATGGCTTTTTCGATTTTCGCAGCATTTTGGCGACATCTTCGTCTAACGGCGTTAAGCCCTCGCGCCCGTCCACCATAAAAATAATCACATCGGCTTCTTCTAATGCCAGCGCTACCTGTTTTCGTATTTCTGTTTCAAAAATGTCGTCAGAGCCAACTACATATCCGCCGGTGTCAATTACCGAAAATTCGTAGCCGCTCCAATCCGATTTTCCGTAATTTCTATCGCGGGTAACGCCGGCAATGGAGTCAACAATAGCTTCGCGGGTTTGTGTTAAGCGGTTGAAAAGTGTTGATTTGCCAACGTTTGGGGTTCCTACTAAGGCGACGATGTTTCCCATAATTTGTTTTGTTAAAATTGAAGTGCAAAAATATTAAAAGCACGCAAATGACGCGCTAAACGCAGGCTTTCAATATCTCATCTCTTAAAATTTATCATATCAACAAGTTGTAAAAAATACGCGGTACTCCAAATTTCCATTTCTGACGGATTTTTCAAAAAAGGATGAACATCGTTTTTAACCGTTTCAATATTTGTTTTTTCAATACGTTCTTTCAACATTTTTTGAAAAACTTCGGGAGTAAAATTCTGTTCTATCAAACCGCTAATTTGTTCTGTTCGTTTTTGTAAATGACTAAAATTCAACGCTACATTGTTTCGTACATACCATTCAAAATCGTACCAGTCGCGACCTTTTACGCGAGTCTTCCAGTTTCTGAAAAACAAAGCGTGCATTTTCCCCGCATACAAATCGGGCAACGTATAGCATCGCACCATAAAAGAAAATGGCAGGAGTAATAGTTTGTATTCAGTGGTAAAACCCGCAGGCGGTTGTGTATCGACTTCAATTTTGATTTTGATTTGCTTTTCCGTTGAAAATGAAAGATTATACACTTCGGTATTGTCTTTCAAAAACGCCGACTCTATATTTTTTTCTCTTTTTTTCTCTTTTTTAGCAATCGTAATATCACGTCCCATTGACTGAAATTCAGAGATTATTGCGTCAAAATAATTTTCAAGACGAAAATTTTCATCTGCTTGTAACAGCGAAAAATCCATATCTTCAGAAAAACGTTGCATGCCGTAAAAAATCCTCAGGCAAGTGCCGCCGTAAAATGCCGCCTTGTCGAAAAATCCGCCACGATACAGTCCTGCAAGTGCTATTTGTTGCATTACTTCGTGAGTAGCGTTGGTTTTATCATCTTTCGTTTTTATCTCATAACGAGAAAGCATGTTTGAGAAAATGGTGTTATTCATAATTATTTTTTTGTAGCAATTTTAACAATAATTTCAATTCATTTTTTTTCTTCCCCGTTTCAGCACACTTTTTAATTATTTCAGTATCAATATTTTGCCAATCAGAAAAATCAATCCGCAAATCTTCCTCCAAGTAAACACGCATTGCTTTGACGGATTGCAACCGCAAATTCGGTGTAGCCAAAATCAAATCGCATAATGCCTTTTCGGGCGTGGCTATTAGAAAAGCATATTTATTTTCAACTATTTCCTGACTAATTCCTATACTAAAATAGTCGGATGAAATGGTTGTATAGTCAAAATTTCCGAATGGAGTTTCAAAGTTTTTTGCCCGTTTGGTAGTCATTGAGCGTATCGCAAAAACTCTCTCGGGTATCATTCCATAAAATGACAGAGCAGTCTCGAGTGATAAGTAAGAAGGTCCATATAAATGATTGGCTATCAGTTCTCGGGAAATATTTTGGCGACTAATCTTTTCTGAAACAACATACAAACCTTTTTTCAAACGGATGATTTGACCACGCTTTTCAAGTGCCGATACTTTGTTGCGCGGAAACTTGTAGCTGTTCATTAAATTCTGTAAAACAGAACTTTCGAGCGGAATATTTATAAACTGTACAAGAGAAATCATGCATTCATTATTTCAAAGCGCAAAAATAGTAAAATTTTTGTACATAGTTGATATTTTTTCAACTATTTATTCAAATTTCTCTATTATTTTTTTCAATATTTATGTTTTGGGTTTCGCACGCTCTTTCCTGCTTGCGTTTAACATGATAATCCGCGTCATCTGCGCGCTAAAAAACTCTACCTATCAAACAACGCCACCGACCCATAATTCGCCCGAATTTTTACCAACCTTCCGGAATTATGGTCATTCCCATAAAACCCACTTACTTGAAGCGAGTTGCTACCAGCTTCAAACGTGGCATAGTTCCACCTCACATCCTTATCTTTAAAATCGGTATATTTCCCCGAATAATCAAATTCAAAGGATAGATTTTTTGGAATATTGAGCACAATCGTACTTTGATTAGACGAAATATTAACCTTCGTAAACGATGCTAAAGTCTCATCAATGTTTACTTTAGAATAAGACAAATCCACACTGAATGAATATTTTAGAGAGCCGATTCGAAGTGTTCCATATTTCATGTCCCCCTTTAAATGATTCGCACTATTTTCTATAGAAATCTTATCGTAGCCGGAGCTAAACTCAAAAGATTCTACGACCTCCATGTTTAATGTACAATATTTAGCATCTAACTTGAGCGTGCCTGCTTTCCTCAAACTTCCGTTACTGTATTTTATATCCAAAGAGAGCGCATTAACTTGTTCGATGTTAAACTTCGCATATTTTAGCAAAATAATATTATTACTTCCGGACAAATTATTCATCTTCAAGTTTCCATATTTAATATTTATCTTATTATTAAGCCCATACAAATTATCTCCATTTAGATTTCCATAAGTGATATCGGCATAAAAATCATGATACACATTGGCTATTTCTACGTTACCATAACGCGAAGTTACTTTCAAAAAAATCTCCTTAGGAATTTTTATCAGAAGATCGATTTTCAACCCTTCAGTGATATTTTTTCTATTTTTTTCAAAAGAAGAACTGAATGATAAATTGTAGGTTACTTCTTTTCCAAATTGTTTCGCGGTTATATCTAACCCGTTTAATACCTGCTCCATCTCTTTTTCTGTGGCTTGTTTTAGCGTCACGGTAGCGGTAAAATCAATCTCATTTTTTTCCCATTCTTCAAAAGTAACTTTTGTGTATCTGGTGTCAACTACCAATGTGCTTTTTGGTTTTACCTTAAAATTATCGGTAAACACTGCGGTTTGGGTGCTTGCTTTTTGTTTTTGGGCGAATGCGGTGTAAGGGAGGAGGGAGAAAAGGAGAAGGGAGAAAAGGAGAAAGAGATAGCGCGACGGCGGTACAACCGCCGCCAAACGGGGCGAAAATATCCCCTTCAAATTTTGAAGGGGTGTCTCGCGAAGCGAGACGGGGTAGTTTATTTGATGTTTTTTCATAATATTATAGAATTAAATTTTTTTCACTTTCCCACTTCCGGCAACGCTGGGCTTAATCTTGTTTGGGTTGCCCTTATATCTTACCTGCCCACTTCCGGCAACACTTGCATCCAGTATATCCGTAACATGCGCTTCTAATCTTCCGCTTCCGGCGATTTCTGCTTGCAGTTGTGCGATTTCACAATCTAAAGCATTCATACTTCCGCTGCCGGCAATGGCAATATGAGCTGATTGGATGGCGCCCGAAAACTGTACATTTCCGCTTCCGGCAATTTCTATTTTACAATCTTTTATATCAACCGGATATTTGTTTGCTATCACTTTTCCGCTTCCCGCCACAGCAATATATAGTTTTTCTGAAGTAAAGCCGGTGCAAAAATTAACTTTAGAGCTTCCTGCAATTGCAATGCTTTCAAGCTGTTCGGAAGAAATTACAAGTAAATTTTTGGTGGGTTTTGGCTGTAGTTTATTTCTGTATTCATCTTTTAATTGGATACGTAGCACATCGTTGTGCGTGTAAATATCATAATATTCCAAAAGATTATTGTCGATGGTAAATTCTAAAGTTCCCTTACTTTTCCCTTGAGAATAATCTACTACTACATTTGTTTCGATCTCAATTTTAGAGAAATTTGAAATGGGTATCGATTTGGTAATCAATTTGCCGTTTCCTTTAACCTCTTTGGCAAAAGTGTTAATGGGAACAGAGAATAAAAGCAATAAACATATTGCAATGCTAATGAAAGTGTTTTTTTTCATAATTTGAAGGTTTAAGGTTATAAATTAAGGTTTAAGGTTCAATTGATGAGGCGACTGCGCCATTGTTTGGGATTCCTCGGCTGCGCTCGGAATGACGACTGCACCATTGTTCGGGATTCCTCGCTGCGCTCGGAATGACGACTGCGCTCGCTATGTGGGGAGGGGCGGAAAACGCGGCGGCAGTAAGTAGTACCTATTTGTTCAATATTTGCGCCGCCGCGTTTTCCGCCCCCATGTATTGCGAAGTGTTCCGTCATTCCGAGCGTAGCGAGGAATCCCGAACAAGCAAGGTGCACCCTTATTCTCTTATTTTTAAGGAATCCCGAACAAGTAAGGTGCACCCTTATTCCCTTATTTTTAAGGATTGTTTTAGGAATAAGGGAATAAGGGTAATGAACACAGAAAAACCTCCGTGCTACTAAGGGTGCCTTTAAGAAATAAGGGTTTTTGAATATCTTCATTATTTAATCTTTGTTATTCATTATTAATTACTCCATCATTCTCTCAATTCCCAATTCAAATACAAACCGTCTGCATATACTGCACCGCCTCAATTTTAATACTGTATATCTGCTTAATGTAATAGAGTTGTTTTTCGATGGGCAGCATGGCAAGTTCATCTGCGGGGAGCTTAGTATTTTGAATTTCTGCAAGCTCTTTTTGCATTTTTGTATAACATGCCATTTGTCTTATTTCTTCAATTTCGGCGTCTAATTTTGCCTGATAAGATTTGATAACATCTTGTACTTCTTCTGTAAATGGTGATTCTGCAAGATAATCATTTTTAAAATCGAAAAAGAAGTAGAGCGATGAGGCAATTAACAGCGCTAATGAAGCGGCGATCGAGATATAACGGCGTTGTTTTCTGCGTTTTGTTTTTTTATTTTGATGAAGAAGTTTGGAGAGGAAACGTTCTTCGTGGCCGGGATTGGGGAGTTTTGTATTCATTTTGTTTGTTTTTTTAGCACGCAGATGACGCGGATGACACGGATTTACGCGGATTAAATTTTAAATTATAAATCTTTAAATTATACCTTTCATTTCAGTTTTCAATTTTTGTAGCCCTCTTATGTATTGCGAGCGGGCGGTGGAGGCGGTAATGTTCAGTTTTTTGCCTATTTCGTCGAAGGGCATTTCTTCAAAAATGCGTAGTACTATTACCATTCTGTAGCCGTCGGGAAGGGTGTTTAAGTGTTGTAAAGCGGTTTCTATCAACTTTTCGTCATTTTCTATATCTTGTTGTTGTTCTTCTACTTCGGGAAAGGATTCGGTTTCTATAAATATGATGTTTCTCCTTTTTCTGATGACGTCAATAGATTGATTTATAGCGATTTTGTTGAGTAGTTTTTGCATTGAGGTTTCGTCTCCTTTAAAAGAGCTGATGTTTTGAAGCATTTTTAACAGGGTGTCTTGCATAATTTCTTCGGCGTGTTCGGCATTTTTCAACAATGCATAACTTCGTTGGAATACTTGTTCGTAAAACATGCTGTAAAATGCCATTTGCGCCTGCGGGTGCAGGGTTTGGCATTGGGCTATGATGAGGTCAAATGGCATTTTGCAGTTGTTACATTTATAGAACGTAGAAATTGTGAAAATGCTGCATGGAGGGTGCTAAAAAATCTTCTATTTTCGCAACCTCAAACAAAACCATGCTTTCCGTTTCAAACATTTCCCACCGTTATCAAAAAGACTTCGTTCTAAATAATCTCTCTTTTGAACTAAAAACAGGAGATTATTGCGCCATCATCGGTCCCAACGGCTCAGGAAAAACTACATTGTTGCATATAATATCCGGCGCATTGAAAAAACAGGAAGGCGAAATCTGCATTTCAAATAAAAAGATTGAAGAGTACGATGTTAAAGAATTAGCCAAACAAATCTCAGTGGTGCCGCAACGCAGCGAGCCGGTGTATCATTTCTCCGTATTCGATATGGTCATGTTTGGAAGAAATCCGTATCAAACACGATGGAACTCATACAGCCCTGATGACGAGGATATTGTAATGGATGCGTTAAAAAAAACAAATCTGCTTTCTTTAAAAAATCGCATGACCTCCCAATTGAGCGGCGGCGAGTTTCAACGCACACTCATTGCCCGCGCCATTGCCCAGCAAGCGCCGTTGATGTTATTGGATGAGCCATTATCGAACTTGGATATTCCACATCAATTTGAAATATTGGAAATCTTATCGGAACTCAATTCCACCAAACAAACTACTATTTTAATGGTAATTCATGATGTTTCGTTAGCCATGCAAGCCATTCCAAAAAGTTTATTGTTAAAAAATGGTCGTGTTACTTATATGGGAGACACACAGGATATTTGCCGGAAAAACCTGATTTTCGATCTTTTTGATTTGGATGAAAATTATGAAATAGACAGTTTGGGGAACGTAAGAAAAAAAAACTACATTTGCAAACTCATTGCATCTACTTAAACAACTGTATATTAGAAAATTAAAACATCTTATCGTAGCATATTCACCTTTTAATTCAAAATAAAATGAAAAAAAAGAACACCCTGTCATTGGTTTTATTGGCATTATTGTTCATTATTACACCGTTTTTATACGCTGTTCCGGCAATTCCTCATCCCGTTACTTTTACCCAGCCGAACGGAGATACACTAACAGTTAAAATTAAAGGCGATGAGCGAATGAATTGGCACGAATCTATGGATGGCTATACCTTACTGTTTAATCAAGCGGGTTATTTGTCATACGCTCAATTAGATATGAACGGGAATTTACAGCCGTCGGATATGATTGCTACCAATATTGAAGAAAGAAATATCGTTACCCGTTCTTTTTTAAATAACATTGAAAAAGGTTTGTTTTACAGCGATGTGCAACGACAATTAATGCTAAAGATTTGGGAGATAGAAGATAACGTGCCCCCAAAAAGCGACAGGGCGGTTATCGGGCATTATAAAACTTTATGCGCTTTTGTACAGTTCCCGGAAAAAGCAATGATAAGAACCATGGACGAATTTGATGGGTTGCTGAATCAATTGGGTTACACGACAAACGGCACCGGAAGCGTTCGCGATTATTTCAAGGAATCGTCGTACGATTTGTTTGATTTAACTATAACATTGTGTGGAATTTATACAGCGCCAAACAGCTCATCATATTATGCAGGCTCTAGCGGAACGAGCTCAAATTGCAGGGCTCTTGCTACGTGGCTCGCTCAACAAGTAGCAGCCGAGCCGGATATTAACTTTATTGATTATGATAGTGATAACGATGGCTATGTGGATGGATTCCATTTCATTTTTGCAGGCAGAGGGCGAGAAGCCGGCGGAGGCTCCGGCACAATTTGGTCGCATAAATGGAATACCTCCTCTACTGTTATACAAAACGGAAAAAGAATCAGCGTGTATTCTTGCTCGCCTGAGCTTCTTTACTCAGATATTACAACCATTGGCGTAATTTGCCATGAAATGACGCATGCTTTCGGAGCCCCCGATTTTTACGATACCAACGGCACTACCGGTGGTGAATATCTCGGCACCGGAAATTGGGATCTCATGGCAAGTGGCAGTTGGAATGGCGCACCGGGTGGAAATCGCCCTCCGCATCACAATATATACACTAAAATAAAGTTTGGTTGGGTAACCCCTACGGTTTTAAATTCGGCGGTAACTATACCGAATATGCCCAACTCGGCGGAAAATCCGGTAGCATACCGAATCAACACAACTACCAACAATGAGTACTTCCTGCTGGAAAATCGCCAACAGCGAAAATTTGACACCAGCATCCCCGGAAGCGGATTGATTATTTATAGAGTTCACTCTAGTATTACCTCTTATGAAAATAATAATACGATTAATACCACACATCCACAAAGAATGTATCCGGTGTGCGCCAGCTCCACGGTAGCCCTTCCAACTGCAGGCCCTGCAAATTATGGAAACATTAACAGTGCAGGCTGCCCATTCCCCGGAAACAGTAATCAAACTTCTTTTACCGACGACACAACGCCGGCTATGAAGTCGTGGGCAAATAACAATACCAATAAACCGATTACCAACATTATCCAAACAAACGGGTTGATTCGTTTCGACTTTATGGGCGGCGGACAGGTTCCTACTTATACGATTACGGCAAGCGCCGAGGATAACGGAACTATTACGCCTTCGGGAAATATAACCGTGAACGAAGGAGAAAGCCAAACATTTACTTTTGCGCCGCAGCAGGGATTTTGTATAGATCAGGTGCTCATTGATGGGGAAAATAATCCGGAGGCTGTTGAAAATGGTTATTACACTTTCACTAATGTTACTGACGATCATACCATTGTAGTAATTTTTACCCTTTGTACTTATACGGTTAATTTTGATGCTAACGGTGGAACAGGCACCATGGAGCCACAAGAGTTCACTTATGGCGAGGCGCAAAATTTAACAGCAAACGCCTTTACAGGAACGGAATACAATGTGTTTACCGAATGGAATACACAAGCAGATGGCAACGGAACAAGATATAACGATGAGCAAAATATCACCATTGCAGAAAATATGACATTGTTTGCACAATGGGTAATGCCATCTTATACCATTACGGCTACCGCTGAGGGAGATGGAGAGATTACGCCGGAAGGAGAGATTGTTGTTTTAGCAGGTGAGTCTCAAACATTTACAATTACGCCTCACATTATACTTAAAGGTGATGAATGTTGTGCCATTATTGATGTTTTAGTTGATGGTATAAGTATTGGTGATTTTTCTCCGTATGGGTTTGATTATGTATTTGAAAACGTTAATGATAACCATACCATTCATGTTATTTTCAGCAATGTTGGTATTGTAGAGACGGATAATTATCCGTCTCTACGAATTGCCCCAAACCCGGCAAACGATTTTGTGGAATTACAGATTACGAATTATGAATTACGAATTAATCAAATAGAATTTTACAACGCATTCGGTCAATTAGTAAAAACCGTGCCTTATCATGGTGAAAATAAAGACGACATCATAATCCAACGCATTTCGATTGCCAATTTAAATAAAGGGGTTTATTTGATAAAGGCAGGAAATGAAGCGGTGAAATTGGTGGTGCATTAAAAATACAGCACCGTAGAAACCAACACTCGCAAATTGTGCACCCAATGCGTAGTTTCAACTCTATTCACTCTGCCCATTGAGGTTAACGAAGTCCCATAAACCGCCGATGTATATTCCGGCTCTAAACAAAATTGCAGTTTATTAGCCGTATATTTCAAACGTGTGCTTACCCTGTACATAAAATCAGTGTTATGGGCGCGGGCGTAGTACGACAGTGGGTTGTTAGGCGCTTGTATCGCGTGAAAGGCACCCAGGTTTTGGCAATAACCGCCAAATATTCCTACCTCCCATGAGCGGTAATTGAGGTAGAGGTCGCCCCAAAAGGAAAGTATATTCAAATTCGCATAATCGAAATCTTTTTTAAAATCTAACGGCGCATGGGCATTATATTCTTTTATGGCGTAACCACCAATCATCAAATATTCATAGCTGTTTTGCATGAAGCAAGCTTTTAGCTTAAGACCTGTTTTTGTTTTTCTATTGATTTGATTTTCATAATGAAAGAAAGCGATTCCCGAATAACTGTTTAAGCCTTTTGTTGTTGCTATTGTATCTGCAGTCATTAATCTTGGTACAATTCTCTTAAAATTAAATCCCAAACCTGCATAGATAGTGGACTGTGAATAGGAAGCAGGAGGCATCGGTCTATAATCGAAAATATATTGCAACCCCATTTCAGGCATCATACTTTGACGAATATAATCTGAAGAAATGCCGCCCGGTCCTATGGTTAGCAAATCACGTTGTGCATTCAAATAGGCAAGCAGGTAATTGTTTTTCGCAAACTTTTGAGTTACTCTAACTTGCGGTACGCGGGAAAAGGGTTGAAATGGGGCGCCCGCGCTGCCTGCCACCGTAAGGGCAAACATTCTTTCGGTAAATAATGGATGCCAAGATTGTCCCATTAACAATTGTGTAGTTTTCCAATCCATTTTAACAAAAGCGTGGCGTAGTGCAAAACCGTTCATATTCGTATTTGAAATCCCCATAAACCACCCTTCTACTAATCCCGATATTTTCGCGCCTAATGCTTCGGGGGCTTGTATTTTCAATGAAAGCCGCGTGTTCATGGCGCAAAAATTGAAGAAAGCGCGTGCGTTGATGTCCTTGCCATTTTTATCCAAAAAAACATCTGCCGGATATAGGTAAATACCTCCGTCTCTGGCTTCTATAGGTTTGCGTGTATCCCAAAAAACATCAAAACCGATTAGCCCACCCCATTCCAAGCTCCATTTTTTCTCATTTTTTACTCTTATACCATCGTATCCCACAATATTGCCATTTCGATCACGTATAGTATCCGTATCTTTTAATGAAAAAAAATCTTTTGCTCTGTTGCCTCTTTTATGAGATATAGTATCCTGCGATTGTGCGATTGTGCTGAAAACAAGACAGAAAAATAGCGTAATGTAAGTTATTTTCATTGAGTTATCTGATGAATAATCGTATTTCTTAAATCAATACCCCAAAGTAATTTTTCACGAATGACAGAGAAAAAATCGGTGTTGTGAAAACGCACCATGGAGATTTCAAAATCTTCTTTTTTAATGATTAAAGTGGCAGCGGTGGGAGCGATAATGCGCTCATTATCTAAAGCTAAAGAAAAATGGGTTGTTCTTCTGCTGTGTACTTTTATCTTAATCTCATCGTTGGCATGCACAATAATGGGCCGAATATTGAGCGTATGCGAGGCAATAGGCGTGATGATGTTCACATCGGAGGTAGGGTGTATGATGGAGCCGCCGCAACTTAACGAATAAGCCGTAGAACCGGTAGGCGTTGCTACAATTAAACCATCTGCCCAATAGGTGTTTACATGAATATCATTCACCCTGACTTCAATAGCGCACATCGAATCCTCATCTTTCGCTTTCACAGTAATGTCGTTCAGCGCAAAATGGTTTTCTAATGGCAACTGCGTGTCGGCATCCAAATGCAGGAGTCTTCTTTTTTCAATTATAAAATTCTCTTCACAAAGCATTTGAAACTGTTGTTCAAAATTCTTTTTTGTGATGGTAGTCAAAAAGCCGATCCGTCCGGTGTTGATGCCTACCATGGGAATATTCAGGTTGCCCACCAATTTTATGGCAGCAATGAAAGAGCCATCTCCTCCAAAAGAGAAGAGGAAGTCAATAGGGGTAATCGTTTTTAGTTCTTCGGAAGAAGAAAAAACAGGACAATCTTCAACAATTTTCTTCAAATAACTTTTTTGGGTTAATTTTTCATGCACCACCAATTCAACACCCTTTTCTATAAGGTATTGGAGGGCATCTACGATAAACTCTCTATCGTTTTCGCTGTGTTTTCGGTAAAAAACGGCAATTTTCATGCAGACTTATTCGTATTTCGTGTAGATTTATTCGTAAATTTTAGCTTCCGCTTCTCCGGTTAGAATCAGGTAGGCATTAAACGCCAATGCTCTCATTTCATCTTCTCCCGGATATATTTTCACCGGAGCGATCCAACTTACATAGCTGGAAATCTCATCTGTTAAAGGTTTTCCGTAGGCGAGCCCGCCGGTTAACAAGATGGCATCAACTTTTCCTTTCAACACCACTGCGGCTTCTCCAATGGCTTTTGCTATTTGATACGCCATCGCATTTTCAATGAGTTTTGCTTTTTCATTGCCGGCTAGTGCATCTTTTTCAATTTGATAGGCGTCGTTTATGCCAAAATAGCCCACATAGCCGCCTTTTCCCACTAACATTTTCTTGACTTCTTCTTTAGTGTATTTTCCACAAAAGCAAACATTTACTAATTGTCCGGTGGGCACAGTTCCGGCACGCTCAGGCGAAAAAGGGCCTTCCCCATCCAGCGCTTGATTCACATCAATAACACGACTTTTTTCGTGTGCGCCCACACTGATGCCGCCGCCCATGTGCGCCACAATGAGGTTCAACGCTGTGTATTCTTTTCCAATTTCCTGAGCATAACCGCGCGCTACTGCTTTTTGGTTCAGTGCATGAAAAATAGATACCCGCTCAAACAAGGGGTGTCCAGAAATACGCGCCACCTCCTGTAACTCATCAACCACCACAGGGTCTGCAATATAGGAAGCAGAAAGCCCGATGGTTTGCGCTAGATTATCGGCAATTAAACCGCCCAAATTGGAAGCATGTTCGCCGCTATATCCCGTACGCAAATGCTCTCTCATCAAGTTGTTTACTTTATAAATTCCGGAAGGGATAGGCTTTACTAACCCTCCACGACCGATTACGATTTCTATCGAATTTAAAGGGATGTTATTTTCTTCTAATTCTTTTAAAATGACGCTCTTTCTAAAGTCCGTCTGGTCGGTAATCTTTTTGTATTCGGATAATTCCTCTGATGAGTGTTTAATGTTTTTCACAAAGACTTGCTCTTTTCCGTCGAAAACGGCAATTTTGGTAGAGGTGGACCCGGGGTTGATGGCTAAAATTCTGTACATAATATTTAAAATGGGTGCAAAAATAGAAAAAAGTGGTAAATGTCAATTTTCAAAATATCAAGAACGTTAATTTCCATAAGATTAAGAATTCTAATTTTCATAATAAGGTAAATAGCTATACCAAGTCCAAATAAACGTCTCTACAATTAAAATAAAATCCTACTTTTGCAGTTAAATATCTATCCACATTAAACATTATGGTTAAGATAAAATCCATTCCCCTTTTTTTATTTATCTTATTGTTCTTCAATTGCTTATGTTTTTCACAATCGAAAGTTTCTTATATAGATTTAATCACAGAAAACCACAACGAGTACAAAACATTTCAAAGAAATTTCAACCCGCTGCAAGGCAAACACGACCCTGCGATTTTAAAAAGCTGCTTCCTTGCGATGGTCAACGATCTTCGGCAACAATTGTACGGTGGTGCGCCTTTAGTGCATCTTCCCATGTTAGATTCGGTGGCGCTGATGCAAGCTGAATTTCAAGTATTTAAAAATAAGGTTACTACAATAAATGAACCTCCTTTTAAATTTACTGCGCAACGATTAAGAAAATACGGATTTACCACGCAAGGCGATGAATTTGCCTCGAAAGCCAAAGCACACCAAGGCGATAAGGATTACTCGTACTATGATTTGTGCTTAGAATTGCTAAAACCTTTATTGAAATCTCCTACAGGGCTTCCTGCCATTTTGTCTCCTCAATATACTATTTTCGGTTTTGCTTTTGAAATAGACAAGTATATGAACTCTGTGTATATTTCAGTGATATTGGGGAATGACCTTACTATTCAGGTGTTTAATTCTGTGGGGTCCAAGCAGAAAGATTTGCCCATTTCAAGAGGTCAGGCGGGACTTCTGTTTTATGATGATGAGACCTGTAGAAAAATTGCAACAGATCCTACCTTAGAACAAATTTACGATATGCTCTATCGGGATGAAAACGGGGATCTCTTTTTGCAATCCGATGATGCAAAATGGGCAAAAAGATTACTATCTAAAGCCGGAACCGCCATCGTATTAGATTTTATTCAAAAAGAGCAATATAACTGTCGCACACCGCAAATAGATAATAACAAGCCTTTTCGGGGGATCGTTTCCAAACCTGTCTCCATGGAAAAGATTTTCGCAGCCAACGACTCATCGCTCAAATCAAATATTTTTCATGCAAAAATAGGTTCCATTCCTGATAGAATTGAGTTAGACAAAGCAATTGATATTAACATACTTCTTATTGGTAATAAAAAATATGTTTGTAGAACATTGATTAAGAAGAACGTAAGTAATATAAGAACCTCCGATGCCATTGCAGATTCATTAATTCAGGCGCTAAATTTTGAAGAAGCGCTATACCACCTTGCTCCGATGCTTTCCGATTCAACCATCAATGAGTCTCTGCTTTTTTCCATTGTACAGTTGGCAGCGCATAAGCCACAAACCTATCTGAGCTCTATTTTTACCCAATCGGTGCAAATGGCAATACTCCGAAACCCACTAAAATTGTGCGAATTATTAGATGAATTTTCCGTTTCCGTTTTCGACAATGCGGAAGTGAGGAAAATATACTGTAGTACTTGTAATTAATTTCAAAGTTCAAAATTTATAGTTCAAAGTTCAAAAGTTCTCCTAATTCCTAATTCCTAATTCCTAATTCTCAATTCTCAATAGTATGGATACAACAGCATTTTTCAAATTCACCTACGGGCTTTATGTGGTTTGCTCAAAGGCGGGCGAGCGGCAAAGCGGTTTTATTGGAAATGCAGTAATGCAGATTACTTCTGATCCTAAACAGATTTTGGTGGCGTCGAACAAAGAGAACTTTACTTCGGAACTTATTTTAGCTTCAAAAAAGCTTACGGTTTCCGTTGTAGGGGTGAATGCACAGATGGACTTTTTTGGTCGTTTCGGATATCGTTCGGGACGGGATATGGATAAATTTTCAGGGTGCAATAGTTTTTTTACAGCTGATAACCAGCCTGTTGTGTTAGACAATGCCATAGCATGGTTCTCATGCGATATGGTAGAAGTCATAGATGCAGGCACTCATTACTTGTTTGTTTGCCGTGTGTTGGATGCCGCAATTACCGATGCGGAGACTGAGCCCATGACTTACAACTATTTTCACAAAGTTTTAAAAGGAAAGTCACCAAAAAATGCTCCGACTTTTCAAAATAATAGTATTAACTAACCTATAAAAAGGAGGAAATTATGAACCAAGACATTTATGTATGCGACGTATGCGGGTATGAATATAACCCAGTTGAAGGCGATCCCGATAACGGTGTTGCCCCCGGAACTTTATTTGAAGCGATTCCCGACGATTGGACTTGTCCAATATGCGGCGTGGACAAATCAAATTTTTCGAAACAGTAAAATGAAAAAAGGAATATTAGTTTTTACTTCCTTTATTTTCTTCATATCACTTTACGCCCAAGAAAGCAGCCTTGCGTCAACTTTTTCGGAAAGCGCTCAAAAAGGAAAAAGCAACATTCATGGCGGCATTAGAGCCGGATTCACAGGTTCATTGATTACAGGAGATGGATTTCCGTTTCAGGGATACAGTAAATTTGGAGGTTATGCCGGAGTATTTGCCAATTTTCCGGTTTCACCAAACGGAAGATGGCTCATTCAGCCCGAATTAAACTTTATCATGAAAGGGTGTAAGCACGCTCCAAGATTTGATGAAAACGGAAATATTGTAGGACCGGTTTTCGAACACTATGTATTACAACTTATGTACGGGCAAATTCCTGTTTTAGTGAAATGGAAATTTTATAGAGGATTTGAATTAGAACTGGGACCTGCTTTCGGCATTTTATTTCAAACTACGGATGTTGAAAAAGTGAATGGATACATTAATGTAGGCGCTCCGCCGTTTGCACGTTTCGAGTTTTCCGGTATTATCGGAATAGGGTATCTCTTTTTAAACCATATAGGAGTGAGCGTTCGTTACGAAAGTTCACTAATACCTGTACGCAAACCCCGAGCTTCCGATTGGATATACATCCTGAGAGGACAGCATAATGAAACATTTGCTTTTAGTGTGTATTATCAGTTTTAAACATGCGCGCCTCTGTTCCTCACAAAATCAATCTCGGGCTGCATGTTATTGAAAAACTGCCTTCTAAATATCATGCGTTGGAAACTGTTTTTTATCCTTGTAATAACTACGTTGATACTATTGAGATTACACCTTCACCTCAGTTTTCTTTCATCTTAAAAAATGAAGATTTTGCTTGCGATATTGAAAACAACTCGTGTGTAAAAGCGTTCCGTTTGCTGCAAAAAAAATATGACTTACCTCCTGTAGAGATCATACTTACCAAGCAAATTCCATCGGGATCGGGTTTGGGTGGTGGCTCTGCCGATGCCGCTTTCACATTAAAAATGCTCAATACGCTGTTTGCGCTGGAACTTTCTGCGCAACAACTTCATGAATTTGCTATGTATTTGGGCAGCGATACTGCTTTTTTCTTATACAATGAACCGATGTATGCTACCGGTAGAGGGGAAATTTTAACACCTATTGTATTAGATTTATCGAAATACAGAATAGAGGTTATTTGTTCTAATATTTCTATTTCTACGGCACAGGCATATAATGCTATTACGCCCAAAAAGCCGAAAACTTCTTTGAAAGAAATTATTAAAACTTCTGTAGAGACATGGCGAGACTATCTCGTTAATGATTTTGAGGAAGTAATCTTCAAACAACATCCGGCGTTATTGAAAATAAAGAACGAACTTTATGACCGAGGGGCAGTATATGCTTCGATGAGTGGAAGTGGGAGTGCGGTTTATGGACTTTTTTAATTTTTATATAAACTACCCCATCTCGCTTCGCGAGATACCCCTTCAAAATTTGAAGGGGATATTTTTGGCTGTCAGTATATTACGCCCACTGTTTTCCGAATTGTTTTTCGTTTAGTGTTTAAATTCCAGTACTCCATTTTTACAATATACAAATCGGGAGGAACGCGGTAGTTTTTTTCGGAAACACCGTCCCAGAGAAAAACCTCATCCTGGGCGCAAATCCGGTTGTTGGTAATGGTTTTGATGAAATTTCCATACCGGTCAAAAATGGTAATGCTTGCTCTGTTTTCGGTTTCTTCAAAGTGGCAATGAATTTCTACATAGTCGGAAATGCCGGTTTGGTTGGGTGAGAAAACTTCCGGCACTATTTTTAAAACGTCTTCAAATGTATCGTAATTAGAAAATTGCGAGTTTTGATAGCCCGGTGTTGCAAAGCTACTACTCTCTGAAGCAGATTTCCAATTGTTTGCGTTTTGTGTTTCTCTGTTAAAATTGACACGCTCTAAGGATACTCCCGAAATAGAAGTCAGCAACGGATAGTGCATATTCTCATGGTATTGAAAGCGGTCAATGGTATTATAATATCTATCGCTTAGAAAAACAACACCGGAACTATTGGTATAAGAAGGCAATGAGTCGCATTGAATTAAACGCTCGGGATAAGGAACATAATATTGTTCTTCGGTGATGCTTTTATGTTTGCATAATGCGATATACTCATTGGGAAAAAGCAAGAAACCACTACTTACTGCCATGGCAGAGCGATCGGGAAGGTTGGTGCCTCCGGAACCTATACGCAACATCGCCAAATCTATTACTTTTTGCGAGCGGTTGTACAACTCTACAAATTCTGCACGAGTACTATTCTTCGCATTAAAAAGCACTTCATTTATCACCACGTCAAAAGGTTGCGGAACGCTTGGAAGGGCAAAACGATACGATGTATGACATACGATCAGATTTTGCGCGCAATCCCAAAGGGTATCTTTCATAGTGAGTGTGTAAACTACATTGGTTTGAATAGGATTTTGCAGATGTAATTGTAGAATATTGTTGTTCGGAGGCACTTCGCTTACCGAAGCAATTTTTATACCTCTATCAATTTCAAATAATTGTAACGTTTTTAAAGGATCAAAAAAAACAGTTTCTGAAAAAAATACACGAAGTTGCGTAGCATCTGCTACTGTAACTTTCTCAATTTCAGGAGGAGTAAGATCGGGATTTAATCCGTAAATAGAGTTTTGTTTTCCGGGTGTACCGCCTGATTCGGATATGGAAGAATCCCAATTCTCTTCTCCTGTGCAAGGATTTCGCGGGTCAATCATCTCTAACGACCAGCCTCCGTCTGCTTTATATTTATTTCGATGCCATGCACTTGAAAATCTCACTTCATGAATTACCTCACCAACTTCATTGAAAAGCACAATGGGAACGCCTGCCATAGCAATGTTCAAAGAGGAAACGCGATACATATTCGTCTCTGTTTCATCATCATATCCAGTGCAAGAATTTGCAATGAGAAAAACATATTGGTTAGGCGGAATAAGTATTTCTGGCAAATTTCTATTAGCGTTATTAATTCTTAGTCTCCAATTTTTTAGAACCACCGTATCGGGAACTCCAAAATTATGAAGCTCAATATATTCACAATCGGGTAACCCTACAGCAGGATTAGGTCTCGACATAATCTCCGTAATTAGGATATCGTTTCTACGAATTTTTGCGAAAGAAAACTTCCCTTCAAATTTTTCCATTTCATTACCCGCAATATCGAAAATATTTTCTATAGAAATCGAATATTCGGCTCGATCCTTCAGTTCATCTTCCCAACTAATTTTAACTAATGAAAAATCGTTGCCAACGAAATCGGATTGCTCCGGTTGAATAGTGCCATTTCGTAGATAATTTGAGGGTAACAATGCCGTTTCCGGGGTTACGTTTTTCGAGAATTTAACATGTAATGTTTTACCGTCTTGTTGGGGTTGCAAAGAGAGCACTTTCGGTTTCACCGTATCCGTAACCGGCGGTCCGTAATAGAAATCATCAAAGAAAATATTCTTAATATTGGATACTGTATATTTACAATAAACGCCCAATGCTACATGCCCAAACTGCGCCACGCTCACTCCAGAAGCATCGGTTTCGTAGATTCCGTTGAGTTGCTCATCTACCAAAACATCCCAACAGTTAGGATCTGTGTATCTGACTTTTACATTAACCGCAAAACGATTGGCAATTCTTGTATCTTTTCCCCGACAAATGGAGGTGTGCGAAGTTCCATCCTGATAAAAAAGTTCAATCGCATCCTGTGCCAGATTTTCACCAAATTGCAAATAGTATGCTTTTAAAAATAAAGAAGTTAAATCGGTGGTGTTCGCCGTTAGATAAACCCGTGCAAAATTGTTGTTAGAAGGCGAGAAAGGCAACCGGATATAAAAATTCCACTCCCATACATCATGAAATTGCGGTGTGGGCAACGATAAATAAGCCGCACCGGCTTCCGTAGCATTGAGTTGCAACTCATGGCGGGCGTTTACCATAAATAGCTCCCTGTTTCCCACCCATTGAGGAAAGTCAGCATCTAAAAAATGGTCATAAATCTGAGAAAATGAGGAAAAAAGCGACAGGATACAACCTGTTAAAATAACAAACTTCTTCATAATGAGCAATGTATTAGTATTATTAGCACGATGAGTTTAACGCGGCAAATATAATATCTCAAAAGGCGTTTGTCAAGGGGGGAAGTGATTTTTTTATTTTTTTATGAAAGCACACAGATAAGATAATGAATAGTGGTTAGTGATTAGTGGAAAAACGGTAAGGAACATCAAGTTGCAATTGGGTTTGTTTTGAGATAAGTGCAACTTTAAAATACCACCGGATACCGCGCCACCCTCTTTTCCATCACCGCCTTCCGCACCAACGAATCCTGATAACCACTTAAAAATGCCGCCTTTTTTTGCTGTTGCAACAACGCTTGCGCTATTTTTCTATCTTCAAGCGTATTGCGAGGTTGCAGCTGTTGTTTCCTGTCTAAAATTAAAATCAAATAGCGATAGCCATCTTGCACAATGTCAAGTTTATCCTTAATGCCTGCATCGGAAAAAGAAAAAGGGAACTCCTTTTCTATAAAATCTGCATAAAACCAACGGGCATTATCTAAGTAATATTCAACGGTATCCGCGCAAAGCGCCTCCAATTGTTTCATGGCTTTCGCTCTGTTGGGCTCTTCAAAAAACAACTTTTTTACCTGGTTGTAAATTTTAGACCGCTCCGACAGCCGGATGTAGTTCAGTTTCACCATATCCCGATATTCAGGCGTATGGTCGGCTTTTGTTTCATTAATAAAATCATAAAGCTCACTTGTGGGTACTTCAAAAAGTGCGGAATCTTTGCTTATTTTTTGCAGGTAAGCGTTAATCAGCAGTTGCTCTTTATATTGCGCTATTTGCGAAGAAAAATCTTGCTCTCCCGCCGTCAACTTTTGCCTTGCCCGCGCCAGTAATGTTTGCCGCAATATCCAATCTTCCACATATTGATCCATAAAAAGCAAAGTGTCTTCTTTCGAGGCAAAATAGGGCGTTTTTTTCATTACCTCCGATAAATACAATTTATTGTGAAATGCCTCAGCAACAATAGGATTTCCAGAATTATCGGTGGGCCGGCAACCTGTAATAAGCCATAACACAAGAAAGCATAAACTTAATTTTCTCACTTGTTTTTCAGAATAGATTGAAATAATTCTTCGTTTATCCATACCGGGTATCTTTCTCGCAATGCAATCAACCATTCTCTTTCCAATTCATCTTGATATTCGGTAAGCACAGTGGATCTGATTTCCATAAGTGGTTTGGGATTTCCCTCTGCGTCTAAATAATTAATCTTTATTTTTTCATAAAATGCTTCCAATTTCACACTGTCTTTTAAAGATTCGCTCCAAACTCTTTCATTATTCATTTCAAACAAAATTATCCCGTGATGATATTCTTTGATAAGTTCTTTATATTCAGGATATTTGTTCTCTAAATTCTCATATTCATATTTAAGAATGGTCTCTTTTATAAAATTTTCATAATGAGTATTTAAAAATGTCTCAGCTTGTTTATTGAGCTCTTTTCCCTGAAAACGATCTAAATAATGAATAAAATCTTGTATTGTAACGGTTTGGTCGGCAAAAGTAGCCATGGGTTTCAACTTGTTAATGCCTGACAAAGCCAACAAATCCGTTGCAGGAGGCAAGGTGGTTACGGTATTCAATTTTTTTAGTAAAAGATTGAATGCTGCACTTTTACCTTTATCAGAAAAGTTATATTCTTTTTTTAGTTTTTTCAACAGCGATTCTACGCTTTTCGTAGAGCGTGCATCTCTTTGAATTTTTGTAACTATGGTATATCGCATTTCCTCGTCTTTCGTTTCCGGTGCAACCAACTCATGGAGTTTAATAATATGCCAGCCTATCATGGAAGGAAAAGGCGTAGATACCTGATCTTCTTTAAGAGAGATCACTTGTTTAGTAAAATCTCCCGGGCGGCGATTCGGAGGAAAAGGATCAAGTCTTCCCCCTTTTTCTTTCGACACCGGATCTTCGGTATATTTTTCGGCAAGGGTAGCAAAATCTTCTCCGTCTTTAAGCGCTTCTTCAATAAGAGTCAATCTTTCTTGCACTTGCGGGCTTATGCGTCCTGAACGGGCGGCGGTATCCAATAATAAAATTTGAGAAATGTCAATTTTTAAAATTGCAGGTTGTCTGTCTTGCACCCAAACTAAGTGGTAGCCAAACTGTGTGCGAACAGGCATGGATATATCGCCCACCGGCGTGTTATAAGCAACGGTTTCAAAAGGATAAATCAAATCAAAAGCAGAAAAATATCCCAAATCTCCTCGATTTCCGTATTGAGGTCTGCCGCCTCGCACTTCATCACGGGCAGAAGGATCTTCGGAAAACTGAACGGCTGCCTCATGAAAAGTGATGGCACCGGAGAGGATTTTCTTCCTAATGTCAAGCGCTTTGTTATAAGCTATTAGAGTGTCTTTAGGCGAAGCATCTGCTTCCACCACAATCAAAATATGCGAAGCGCGAAGCATGTATTTGCTTCTTTCAATAGCCTCTTTAATAAGCTGTTCTGTTACTTCTTTATCCACTAAGTACGACTGTGCAGATTGCGCTTTGTAAGATGCCAATTCTCTTTGAAAATCCACTGCTGTATCTATTTGGGTATCAATTCCGTCCATTACTTTAAGTTTAAAGTTAATAAATAGATCCAAATAGTCTCTCAATTCGCTTTCCGTAGCAGTTGCCAACACATTATTTTTATTAAATGTGTTGATAAATTCTGTAGCTGTAACGGATTCTTTTCCTACGGTAAACAAAGCGGCATTCATATTCTGCGCCGAGGCAACGTACAAAAACGTTAATAAACAAATAGATAGGATAATTTTTTTCATGTTTTTAAATTTTATTATGTTATTGAATTTTGATTATTTTATGTTTTTTATTGTTTCACTATTTTCTTCACCACTTCGCCTTGTTCGGTAGTTATCTTAACGAAATAAATACCGGAAATAATGTGTGAGATATCAATTTTTTGATTAGATGATGAGGTGATTGGATGATGAGATGATATTGTCCTTCCGTAAACGTCAAAAACCTCAATACTATTAATTCGTAATTCGTAATTCTTAATTTCTAATTCTCCTGTGGTGGGGTTTGGATAAATGGTAATCTTTTCAAGAGTTTTTTGGCACACAGATGACGTAGATGACACAGATTCACGCGGATTAATCATCTCATCATCTAATCCCCTCATCATCTCATCCTCATCACCCCCTACCTCATACCGCTCACCTCCCACCTCCTCAAGGCAGATGCCGTACAATGCACACAAAATATTATGGGCAAAAACTTTGCCGCGACCGGCGTTGGTTTCAACGTAATTTACCAAATGCTTAATTTCGTAGTCGGATAAGTTGTAAATAGTTTTTCCTTCTTCTTTTAGCTGTTGTAGCCAATGGATGTAGGTTTCCATGCCTTTTAATTCGAGTAGCTGTTCTTCGGAAATTTCAAATTGGTTGTACATATTTGCTAAAGTAGCCAAGGCTTCTTCGTAGTTGTTTTCGGCTAAATAGGTTTCGGTAATGGAAAGGTTATCGGTGTAGTGGTTACGATAC
>WQWP01000017.1 GCA_009787485.1 Lentimicrobiaceae bacterium
CTGATAAAATAAGGGCGGCTACGCCGGCAACATGAGGACAAGCAGCAGAGGTTCCAAAAAAACTATTAGTATAATCTAGATTCAAATAATTATCAGGTGTGTTTGGATTATAGCCCGCACTATTTTGTCTATCTGTTGTTGAAATTTTTAATCCCGGAGCCATTATATCAAGCGCACTACCATAACTACTTCCCCAAGATTCTGAATTACATGAGTCGGATAAAGTATTATTAGGTTGAATAATATCTACTGGGGATTTTCGAATACCACATCTGGTTATTGCTCCAACTGCAATAACATTAGGCAAACATGCCGGATACTCAACGGCAGACAGATTAGAGTTTCCTGAAGCAAATACCATGACACAACCTTTACCTCCTCTACCGTAGGTAACAGCACTATCAATAGCATTCTCAAATTGTTCACTATAGAGATGAGAAACCCAAGAATTACTCATAACATCTGCTCCATTTTTCCATGCCCAATTTATAGCATTAGTAGCTTGATTAATAAATGATAGAACATCGTATTGCAGGCTAATAGACATTAGTTTACTATCCGGTGCTACTCCAGAAATACCTTCTTCGTTTTTTATAGCGCAAATTATTCCAGCACAAGCTGTACCGTGGCTACTGTATACAACTTGTTGATTAGATCCATTCTGAGCATCATAACTGAACGGATAAATGTTGGCTTCTAAATCAGGATGATCTAATTCAACTCCATCATCAATTATTGCAGCAATAATATTGCTACCTGTTGAAAGTTCCCATGCTTTACAAGCTTTAATATCTACTCCTTTCCTTCCTCCGTATTGTCCGGTATTTTTCAATCCCCATTGGTCTTCAAAATAGGGATCGTTTGCACAAGTTGTCTGATTTTTAATAATAAAATCGGGTTCTGCCGATTGAAACAATCCCGTTTCATAGAAATAATTTGCTGTCTCCATTGCATTAAACCTTGAATTTGCTGTAACGCTTACCATAAACCACAAAGGCATAAACAAATTTTGATGCACTACGATTGCATTCGCCTTTTCAGTTTCCTGCATAAGTAATATGGTATCGTTCAACGATTTTAATTTCACATAGAAAAAATTTGACAAACCAATATTATCTTCAAGATAAGGTGCAACAATAATGTCTTCTGCCAAATTTTTGATTTCCAACAATGTTGCTATATATTCATCTTCCGATATGTGTTCTTCTTCAATACTTAATTTTGTCCAAAATCTTTTTTGATAAGATAGTAAGTCCCTTCGCGAGGAAATGTCAAGACGAAAGGGTTGATAAGTCATTTTATCAGGCAAAGCAAACTGAGTAGTATCTGAAACAGAAACAAAAATATGTTTTGTATCTAAATTCAAATATTGTTTTTCTCCCTTATAATAATAGAAATATGGAGTTTGCGCATAAATGCTACTTGCAGCAATAACGAAAATGAATGTTGCTAATTTTAATGCTTTCATAACTTACATAATAAATTTAAAGTTCGTCGTTGTTTTTTATATTTTCAAAAATTTTCCAACGTTACCACCCTCAAATTTTATAAAATAAACCCCTGCCCTTAAATGGCTAACATTTACCGATTGTACTGGCTTCTTGCTTCTCAACAACACTCTCCCCTGTATATCCATAATTTCAAACTTTACTTCCTTGTTAAAATAAAGGTAATTTGTGGTCGGATTTGGAAAAATGTTAATTCTATTTTCAGTATAATGAGTTATTTCGGTCGCCTTGTATGGGATACTCAATCTTATGATAGCTAAATTACCATTAGAAGTTCCTCCTAAAATGAGTTTATCCGTTCCTTGAAGTTTCATATCTTGAAAAACAAAATTTTCGCAATCATATATTCCCGTATGATTAAAATCCGGATCTAATATGCCGCTATGATTTAAATTACGAATTTTATCATACGCTCCGATAATATAGTTATCTCCATTTTGTAATATTTTTTGAGGTCTTTCGGGATAATAATAGCTATAGGGATAAGGCCACGAATAACGATAATAACCCCTCACTCCAAAACTACTATCAGTATCTCCATTTGGGTAAAAACGACACGCAATAGACACTTGAAGAGTTGGCAGTACTTCATGAACAGTAACAAGCAGTGTTAGATTTCCATTGAGATCTTCTTTAATATCAATAATGTATGGGGCTATGGTTGTAGCAGGATACCCGTTAGATTCGAGGGCATATATACGTATTCCATTATTAGCAAAATCAGTAACAAAATTACCATGGGTATCTATTTTACAAAAAGTAGCCCACGTACCGGCAATTAAAATAGATTGGTCATTAAGCATTTTAATAGATCTTGGTCGTAACCAAAGTTCTTCACTTATTGTTAAATATAATCTTCCATTTTCTCCAAAAGTTTCATCTATTACTCCGTAATAGTTACATTTCAGAATACAAGGCTGATCAGAATTAGGGTCAATACTACCAAATAGTACAAAATCATCATTTTCGAGATTAATAGTAAGTGTGCCCATTCCAAGTTCTAATATAATTTTTCCATTGTCTCCAAAAGTTTCATCTAAAGCGCCATCTCCATTGAATTGCATAAAACATCTTTTATTTTCAAAATTTCCGGTAATAAAAATTTTATTTTCCTTAGTAATTTTTAAAGCAAGTACTCCGGCTTTATTATATTCAGGAATGGTTACTATTCCATTAGTTCCGAAACTTTGGTCAAGCATTCCGTTTGCATTTGTTTTTACAATAACTAAGGAACATTTATCTTCATTAGAAATATGTCCAACAGCAATAATATTACCCCGTTTATCGAAATCAAAAAGCTCAAATTGACCTGTACCTGTAGCAGGTATTACCGTCATCCCATTTTCCCCAAAAGTTGGGTCAAGGGTAACAGTTTGGGCGCAAATGTTGGTTGCAAGGAGGGTTGCGAGGAGGAGGGTGAAGGCTTTAAATGTTTTCATGATTTAAGGATTAAATTAATTTGGTTATCTTAATAATACAACTATGTTATTTAATGTTCTAGTACCTGTACCGGCAACGGAGGAAGCCTTGATGTCGGTAAAATAGATTGAAGTTCCTGAGGGGCTGGAGTTTATTTTAGCTTTAATGGCATCTGTAAAATGCCTGCTGGTGCTTTGTAACGGCGCTTCTTCAATACCTCTGATAATAAAAGTTACTTGATAGGAGTTTACAGTCCACCTGAGGTCGTAAACAAAGTCGGTGCCCATATCGGCTAATATAAAAGGATTAGCAAGCAATTCTCCTTTTGCAACTTTTCCACCACTTTTAATATTACCGCCCAAAACGGCCACCGGGTCGGGAACGCGTTTAACACGAAACAGGTTGGACCCCATAGATTGTTGTTTGCCGTTAATATCGGCAAGAATATTGATAGTAATGGTTCTGCCTACCAGATTTTCAGGCACGGTAATATTGTAAGTTCCCGGTCCTGTTTTAGTTGAGTTGCCTCCACCGGTTAGTGAAATGGAAACTCTTTCAGCAGGTACGGATGCATTTACGGAAACCGGATTGTCAATTCCGGCATACAACACATTCATTTTGTCGGCTGCTACAGTAGCCGAAGGCGCCATTACCGTAAAGTTGTTATGAAAAGGAAAGGTTCGCGGCATACCATCCGGACCGGTCATTTTAACAAGCCCTGTAAAACTAAAGTCTCCCACCTGATTCGTTGGAATTTTTAAACGTGCAATTCCGGCATCTCCCTTGATCATATTGCCTTGTGGCGAGGTCATTTCGCCCGTTCCCATACGCCACCAAACCTCTATCGGCTGTTGGTCGTCGTAAGCGGCTACAATAACATCCGCTTCAAATGGCTCTCCCAGAAAAACAAGCTGCGATGCAGGAATCGCTTTCCCTCTAAAATTGGAAACTTTAAAGTCGTCTCTTGAAATGGAGGCAAGAATATATTTTAAAACACTGGATTCGGCATGACGCACTTCGCCAATGGTTTTGTTTAATAAAGTAACGCCGGCAGCAAAAATAACCCCTTCAAAATAATGAACTTCCCATGATTCGGTAGCTCCGCTCGTATTCGTAAATGTTCCATCCACATTTAAGCCGATGGTTTGCGACATGGCTTCGCGGTCATTTTCATTTACCAAAGAAAGCAATTGCGCGCGATACTCTGCCAGGCGGTTTCTTAATTCAATGGCATTCCCTTGGTTCATCATAAAAAAGGTGGACTTACTGATATTATCCTTAAATCTGAGCTGGGCAACCGATTTTGGAGTGCCATCCGGATGTGTCGCAGAGGCATCCTCTACAAATTCAATGTACCGTACTCTAAGGTCTTCAATAAAACCTATCATTTCATTTGAAATTTCTTTGAGTTTCATTGCTTTTTCAAATTCTCTTGCTACTTTTTCTTCGCCCAAAATGGCTTTTTGTCGAAGCAATTCGGCGTAATCCTGATTGTTTTTACTTACCGTAATCAGATTAGATCTGCCTAATGTTTCATCTACAATAGCAAAAGCATTCAGAATATCTTTTGATACATTCAGCGCTAACATTGCAGTAAGCACTAAATACAACATTCCTATTAGTCGCTGCCGAGGGGTTTCCGGACAATTTGATGCACCCATATTTTTTAGTGGTTAGTGGTTAGTGATTAGTTGTTATTTATTCGTCATTGCAGCTAACATATTAGCATATATCGCGTTAATTTGTGCTACATTTTTAGATAGTTTGTCAACTTCTTGTTTATAGTTTTGAGCTTCCTGTACCGATTCATTCATAGAGCTAACCAATGTAGCGGCGCTCTCTTGTAGTTTTTTGTAGTTTTCAATAATTGTTTGATGACCTTGATCCTGAATTTGCCCTAATTTTTTGTAGTTATCAATAATAGATTGATTTCCCTGATCCTGAATATGTTCGAGTTTCGTATAGCTATCAATAATAGATTGATTTCCCTGGTCGTGAATTTGCCCGAGTTTTTTATAGTTTTCAATCATAGATTGATTGCCATGATCCTGAATTTGTCCAAGTTTTTTATAGTTTTCAATGAGGGTTTGATTTCCCTGCTCTTGAATTTGTTCCATTTTTTGCACGCCATGCATTTGTGTTTCTTGTAATTTCTGAACCCCTTGTATTTGGGTGTCTTGCAATTTTTGCGCATGTTGTTTTTGCATCTCAAACATCTCCTGAATGCTTTTCACTTGGAGGTTGGAGGTTGAGGAGAGTGCATCTGCCGATTTTTCATAAACTCCGGTAAGGTTCTGCACAGCATCTTTCGCTTTAGAGAGGTTGGAAACATATCCTTCTGTAGCCACTGCCGCGTCGGTAGTTTGTGAGAGTTTCTTTGCATTATCGCTCAAATTTCTCATTCCGGAGGCTAAGTTTTCTATCAAGTCGGGTCCAATTTTAGCTTCCTCCAGCATTCTGTCTAATTGTTGTGTAACAGTACCTTTATGATGCTTTGGAGCCTGCACTGTTTCTTGTAGTTCCGGATATACCAATGCCCAATCATACTCTTTGTGAAGTGGCTCAAATGCGGAGAAGAAGAAAATAATGGCTTCGGTTCCCATCCCTACCATCAACATCTCGTCGGCGCCATTCAAGTGAAGAATTTTGAAAAGTGCACCGAGAATTACTATAGAAGCGCCAATGCCATACAATTTTGCCATGGCGTTTTTGTACCCTTTGCTGCGAACGATTTTGTAAAGACTCATAAATTTAGTGGTTAGTGGTTAGTGGTTAATGATTAATTTTAAATGATTGGTGGTTAATTTTTAATTTCTAATTCGTAATTTCTAATTCCTAATTCTCTATCTGTATATTTTTGATCCGCTTGATTTATTATCTTTAGGATTAATAATAGCCGGTTGTATGCAACGGAAACCTATGTAGGAGGTGCAAGAATCCTGGAATTGATAATCTCTCATGTAAACAGTTACATATTTGCTGATATCTTTCCATGAACCTCCTCTTACCACTCTCAATTTTCTTTCGGCGGGGTCGTTAGATAAATAATTGTTGTACTTAAATATAGGATTTATGTCGGAAACAAAAGCAGAAGCCGATGGGCTGTAGTTATCCATACACCATTCGGCCACATTGCCGCTCATATCATATAGTCCAAAGTCATTAGGGCTATAAAAAGCTACTACATTAGGATACAGACTTCCATCTAACATATAGTTTCCTCTTTGGGGTTTGAAATTTGCCAGGAAGCATCCGTTTTGGTTTGTTGGGTACGGACCGCCCCAGGGATAAGGAGAGTTTTGTAATCCGCCTCTGGCTGCCCATTCCCATTGTGCTTCGGAAGGCAAGCGAAAATCGTGCTCTACAGGAAAACCTCTGCTCAGTAGCCCTGAATTGCGCTGTTGCGAGCGCCAATGAGTAAAAGCCTGACATTGTGTCCAACTCACACCTACCACCGGATAGTGATTGTATTGCGGGTGAGAGAAATAGTTTCGGGTCATGTGCTCATTATCCGAATAAGTAAATTCATAGATCCAAACTAAGGTATCGGGATAAATATTGATTACATTATGTCTGATAAATCTATCTAAGTTTCCGTCCACATGGCTACGTCTGCTGGCAAACATACCTCCTAAAGGGCTGCCTTCTTTTTCTTTCATTGCAGCAGCTTCGTAATCAAAAGTCCAGTATTCGTAATTAAGTTTTGCCACATTAATTCCCAAAGGGCGGTAATGATAATAACGGGTATTAATTTGCGTAAAGAGTGGGCTTAGCGCTTGCATTACTTCTTCATCTGTGGATCCCCATGGAATATCTTCTCTCCAGTTAATTCGTACAGGCTCTATGAGTTCGCCGGCATTTTCTCCTCTTCTATGTCTGAGAAAATGTCCGCGTTTTCCCTCTATTTCCGCTTCACCCAATAGCGTGTGCGCAATAGAATCTCGCACCCAAAACACAAATTGGCGGTACTTGTTATTGGTAATTTCGGCCTCATCCATCCAAAACGAAGTGATGGAAACGGAACGAGGTTGAGCTGCAAATGTGAGGGTTGGGTCGTTCTCTCCTGATCCTAGAATAACGTTACCCGATGGGATATACACCATGTGATGAGGGCTAAAAGTAACAAATCGTGTTTTATTTGTGACCCCCACCAATTGCCCATCTCCTGAGTTTTTGCAAGCGGCTAAGCACAATACGATGCATGCAAACAAAGCTAATCTTTTCATTATTTTACGTGTTATGATTTTTGGGAAACGGAAAAATCAACGGTTTATTATACATTAGTACTGATTTTTATATAAATGCCGTGACGATCCGTATCCTGTTAATGTTTTATCTCTATAAAAACTGAAGCCGTAGCGGAAGATAATTTCGAAATCTCCCATACTGCTCCCCTTACTGTATCCAAATTTTGCTAATGGAAAACTGTAAGCTGCGCCGATCTCTAATCCTTTTAAATAAGCGTTAGAGTGGTTATAAAAAGGTACTGCTCCAACAACTACACCTAATGCCCAATCTAATTCATACGCAAGCCCAAACCATACGATTCCGTTATACCTTGCCACTGCCATTGCATTAAAACTCCAGGTAGCCATATTGGTTCTAATCAGGAGCGAAGGCTCAATAGACCAAGGCACCGGCGTTTTTAAGTTCCAAATATAACCTCCGGTCATGTAGAGTTGCCGGGGAATATCACCAAGTACATTTGGCTCACCCGAAACGCGCACTCCGCCAAGAAGTTGTGCACAGGATATCCCTGCATACCAGGTAGGCGCTTGATAATGTAGTCCAAAATTCATATCAAAATCCAAGACAGATTCAGACTGTTCGAAATTTGTAACAGTTCCATCACCCGGTTGATTCGGGTTTAATTCACTACTTCCCTGTTTCATACTTAGGAATCCAAATTGAATCCCAATCCCTAACTTTCCGCCATAAACACGAATTTTGGTAGCATATCCAAACTGAAATCCCACATTATCAATCATTTGTGCGTTCTTGTCATTGAGGAATGTAACCCCCACAGCGCCTCTTATTTGTTTGATGTAAGAATTTATGTGCAATAAAACTTGTTCTCCGTTTTGCGGAGGACCTTTAGGCTTCTTGTTGCCGGTTGGATCGAATGGATTGGTCGGATTGTCCGGGTCATCAGGATTTGTCAGGTCAAGTTCTCCACGTGATCCCGCCGCATGTTGGCGCAAAATTCCGGTAAAGTTAAGGTGGTTATCTTTTTCGCCCATAGCCGCCGGATTAAAATAGGGTTGCAGCCATGGCAGTAGCGTAAATCTTGGATTTTCTTGCGCAAAAAGCGTATAAAAAGAAAACAAAAAGAGAATAAAGAAACAGTATTTTAAACGCATAAGCAGTTTTATTTTGGGGTGCACAAAAATAAATTTTTTTCCCAACTTCATTATTTTTTTTTATGAACGATTATCAACAATGAAACATTTTATTATTTTCGCACCCAAATATTAACAAAAATTATCATTATGACATAAAAAAATGTGCAACATAGCACTTTAAAAATATATTAGAAAAAGCGTTAGCTATTATTCGGTCTCTGAAACTTAGGGAATTTCAAAAGCCGCAAGAATAAGTAGTTAATGCTCACGTCTTTTTTGACGACGGAGTTTGGGCGCCACCCTCTACGAAACCTAAACCCTCTCTTCCCATACCATTCAACTACCCACTTCCGCCACAGGCCTGCATTTTGTGGTTATCATCCTGAAAGATGGCGCAGTGCTAACGCAAAAGATGGTGATACAGCGGTGAGACACTCTATCTTATTAACTCTCATTGCCGTCGGCTTTCATTGCCGTCGGCTTCAGCCGACGGATTGAAAGGAAAGGATAAAATTAAATGGCTTTAGCCAAAAATAATAATGATTTTGGCTAAAGCCATTTTTTGTTTATTCCCTATTTGATCCGTCAGTTAAAACTGACGGCAATGAGTTAAAACTGACGGCAATGAGTTAAAACTGACGGCAATGAGTTAAAACTGATGGCAATGAGTTAAAATTGGGGGCGTTAATTATTCAAGTTAATTCCTCTTTAATCTTTTCATTAATCATGCCCACAAAATCATCTATTTTCATCGTACCCATGTCGCCTACTTTGTGTTGGCGCAGAGAAATTGTTTGCTCGGTTGCCTCTTTTTCTCCCACAATGAGCATGTAAGGTATTTTCTTTAACTCCGCATCGCGAATTTTTTTGCCGGCTTTTTCGCTGCGCTCGTCAATTTGCACGCGAATGTTATGCTCTTCCAATTCATCTTTTAATGAAAAGGCATATTCCATATATTTATCGGAAATGGGAAGAATGATCGCTTGTTCCGGAGTGAGCCAAAGCGGGAAGTTGCCGGCAGTATGCTCGAGCAACACTGCCACAAAACGCTCCATGGAACCAAACGGCGCGCGGTGAATCATGATGGGGCGTTGCTTTTGCTGGTTGGCGTCAATGTATTCCAAATTAAAACGTTCCGGCAGGTTGTAATCTACTTGCACGGTGCCTAATTGCCATTTTCTACCGATGGCGTCTTTTACCATAAAATCCAATTTAGGGCCATAAAATGCGGCTTCTCCGATTTCCGTAACGGTTTGCAACCCTTTTTCTCTCGCTGCTTCCACGATGGCGCGCTCTGCTTTTTCCCAGTTCTCTTCAGAGCCAATATATTTTTCTTGATTGTTGGGATCGTGAAGCGAAATTTGCGCCGTGTAGTTTTCAAACTTCAACACTCTGAAAATGTAGAGGATAATATCAATTACCTTGCAAAATTCACCTTTCAATTGATCGGGCGTGCAGAAAATATGCGCATCGTCTTGCGTAAATCCGCGCACACGGGTTAAGCCGTGCAATTCGCCGCTTTGCTCGTAGCGATACACCGTGCCAAATTCGGCAAAACGCAACGGCAAATCTCTGTAAGAGCGTGGTTTTATGGCATATACTTCGCAATGGTGCGGACAGTTCATCGGTTTTAAGAAAAACTCTTCCCCTTCTTGTGGGGTAGTAATGGGGCGGAACGAATCCACACCATATTTTTGATAATGCCCTGAGGTTTTGTACAGTTCCACGTTGCCCACATGCGGACAAACAATTTGTTGATAGCCGTGTTTTTTTTGAACTTTTTTCAGGAACTGCTCTAAACGTTCGCGCAACTCGGCGCCTTTCGGAAGCCAAATAGGAAGTCCTGCACCCACAGCTTGCGAAAACGTAAATAACTCTAATTCTTTTCCCAACTTTCTGTGGTCGCGTTTTTTAGCCTCTTCCAGCATCAATAAATAATCTTCTAATTCTTTTTTCTTCGGAAAAGTAATGCCGTAGATACGTGTTAATTGCTTGCGTTTTTCGTCGCCGCGCCAGTACGCACCGGCAGTGTTCAACAATTTAATGGCTTTAATATTTGCGGTATCGTACAAATGCGGTCCGCGGCACAAATCGGTAAACGTGCCTAATTGATACAGTGTAATTTCGCCGTCTTCTAAATCTTCGATTAATTCAACTTTATATTCGTTGTGTTTATGTACGAATAGTTTTCTTGCATCGTTTTTTGAGATCTCTTTGTGCTCAAATTTTGGATGTGCGTGGGCAATTTCCATCATTTTGGCTTCAATTTTAGGAAAATCATCCGAAGAGATCGGATAATCCATAAAATCAATGTCATAATAAAATCCGTTTTCAATATTGGGACCAATTCCAAACTTCACGCCCGGATATAATTGCTCTACCGCCGCTGCCAGCAAGTGCGCCGAGGAGTGCCAAAACACTGCTTTCCCTTCCGTATCGTTCCAGGTAAGCAATCGAAGGTGCGCATCTGTTTCTAGTGGAAAATTGAGCGCTACAACATCATGGTTTACTTTGGCAGCGAGCACGTTGCGTGCCAAACCTTCACTAATGGACAACGCCACCTCATAAGGTGTTGTTCCTTTTTCAAACTCTTTGATAGAGCCGTCGGGTAAGGTAATCTTTATCATTGGAAGTCAATTTTTTAGTGTTAAAATATGAAGCGGCAAAAATACAGATTTTTTTTTCAGCACAGAGATACAGAGTTCACAAAGGAGCACAGAGAAATTAAGGTCTCTCTACTGATAAGCAAATCTCCTCAAACTGCCCCACCGACAACTGTTCGGGCCGCAATGCAAAAATAGGATCTGCCTTATATGCTTCCGGAAACGAAAAGCTTTTCAATGAATTACGCAACGTCTTCCGGCGCTGGTTAAATGCAGTTTTTACCACATTCTTAAATAATGCCTCATCGCAACGCAACTTTTTATCAGGATTACGAACCATACGAATTACGCCCGATTTTACTTGCGGCGGCGGCGTAAACAAATGTTCATCTACTGTAAACAGATATTCTATGTCGTAATGGGCTTGCAACAAAACACTTAGGATGCCATATTTTTTTTTGCCGGGTTTAGAGGCCACGCGCTCTGCTACCTCTTTTTGAAACATGCCGACCAATTCAATAACCATATCTTTATTTTCCAATACTTTAAATAATATTTGGGAAGATATGTTGTAAGGGAAATTTCCTACAATAATTAGTTTATCCGGGTAATATTCAGATAGATTTAGTTTTAAAAAATCGCCGGAAATGATAGGTAGAGAAGGATATTTATTTTGTAAATATGCAACGGATTCAGTGTCAATTTCAATCACTCTATAATTATTATTTTCTTGTGATAACAAAAATTGCGTTAAGATGCCCATTCCGGGTCCTATTTCTAAAATGGGCGTATCGGTAATGGTGATGCTTTGTACAATTTTTTCTGCAATTGTTTCGTCGTTGAGGAAGTGCTGACCGAGTGATTTTTTGGGGGTAACTTGTTGCATGGTTGGAAGTAAGGTTTATTGAATATGGAATAATGGATATGGAATATTGAATAAGGTACTGAATGAAATTCAGGAATTATGGCGTTGGGTATGCGGTTTTATAGACGAGGTATCGGTTCATTACGCGGTCGGCATATCTTACGGTGTGTGCGCCCGGATAATAACCGGATTTCACTACCGGGTCGGCAACAAATTCGCGTTGGGATTTTAATTTTAAATATTTGGAGACATTTTTCCATTTTTTATGATCTACATTATATTTGATACACAAACGTTGCGCATCGAAAATATGCCCGCGCCCCGCATTGTAAGAGGCAGCAATAAAATAGAGTTTTTCATCCTCATCTTCAATATCATCAAAATATTTTTGGATATAATGAAGATGTTGAATGCCTGCACGAATATTGGTCTCGTCATCGTCAGCCATAGAAATACCATGAAATTCCATGACTGCCGGCATCAATTGCATCAATCCGTAGCTTCCGCCTTTTCCGGTTAATCCGGGAATAAATTTTGTTTCCTGAAAAATAATAGAAGCGACGAAGCGCCAATCGAAATTATACTTTTTGGCATATTTTTTAATGATGGCGTCGTATTGCGAAATGTCTGCGGTTTGGTTTTTGGTAAATGATTTATGAATGAATGAAGATTCTGGAGAAAAATATTTTTGAAGCAACCAACGGTATTTCGGTGTTTTTTTAAAATCCAACAACCAATGGTTTATGTCTTCATTAAGTTGTACATTTTTTTTATTCAGAATCCAACGGCGTTCAAACTGCGGTCCTGCTTTATCCAAAATTTGCACGTTAGAATAAAAAGGAATTAATGTAACTGCCTGATTATAATCGCATATCAGATAGGCAATATCGCCATTATCCACTTTTTCAAAAAGCTCTTCAGTAGAATAGTCGTGCGTTTTTTGGATGATATAGTCGTAATAAGGTGCGTTTTTATCAAAAAAAAGTTTAGCCGAAAAATCACTCGAAACCCATATAGTGTCTGTATGCGTGCTGTTTGCAGAAGCTCCGGATACCAATACGGGATAAGAATACGAATGCGGGATGGAGCGCTCAAAAAACGGATGCACAAAGCCGGCATGAAAATCCATAATCATGATGTCGAAATTGTTTCCAAACAACTCTTTTTTCATCTTATTAGGATCAGTTTCAATAATAACTTCCACATCTCTGCCCAACCCTCTTTTCAATTCTTTCAGCATATCGTATTGAAAACCAATGGGCGCGCCCCGATATACAAAATAATCGGCAGCATGAAATAAAAGCAATGCACGTACTACATCCACATCTGTATTAATATCGGTTTGAGGAATTACGACTTCCGGTTTCTTTGGTTCTTCAAGATTTGATGGTTTTATTGCCGTAAGGAAATATAAACCAACTCCCAAAACTGAGGCTGCAAGAAGCATTATTAAGAAAGAAACGAGCGCTCTTTTCACACTAATAATTTGGGCAAAAATAGGAAAAATGAGATACCCTTATTCGATTATCTTTTTAACTTTTTAAACAATTGAATAAGGGTAATGGGTGTGGAGCCCCCAATGAAGCGCAGCGATTGGGGGTTTCCTCAATGCAATTTCGTCCCAATCAAATGCATAAACTCCTGCCGCGTATTAAAGTTCTTTAAAAACGCCCCACTAAATTCAGAAGTAGTAGTTACAGAATTCTGTTTCTGGATGCCACGCATGGACATGCACAGGTGTTGAGCCTCAATAACTACGGCTACGCCCATGGGGTTCATCACTTCCTGAATGCAATCCTTAATTTGTGCGGTGAGCCGCTCCTGAAGCTGGAGACGGCGCGCAAAAGCATCTACCACACGGGGAATTTTACTCAAGCCGCAAATCTTGCCGTTGGGGATGTAGCCCACGTGCGCTTTTCCGAAGAAAGGCAATAGATGGTGTTCGCAAAGCGAATATATTTCAATATCTTTAACCACCACAATCTGTTTGGAATCTTCTGCAAATAAAGCGTTTTCCAAAATTTGGTAAGGATCCAAGCCGTATCCGTGTATCATGTATTGAAATGCTTTGGCGGCACGAATGGGCGTGTTCTTCAACCCCTCGCGATCAGGATTCTCTTTGGACGCAATGATAATATTTCGAAAACTATCTGATAACAATGCAATAGTTTCTTTATCATATATGTCTCTGCGTTCAAAACCCTCTTCTAAATTTTCTAACATAGTTTATAATTTAAGGTTAAAAATTTAATACATTAAACCCTTATTCTCAAAAGCCCCCTTAGTAGCCTTACAAATAAGGATTATACATTTTTTCTTTGCCCATAGTGGTTGTTTCGGCATGCCCCGGAATGACTAGAGTCTCATCTTCAAGCGTAAGTAGTTTTTCTTTAATGCTTTGTATAAGTTGATGGAAGTTTCCGGTAGGCAAATCAGTTCTGCCGATGCTTCCGGCAAATAGCACATCGCCCACAATGACCAATTTGTTTTTTTCGTCGTACAAACAAATGCTGCCATCAACGTGCCCGGGCGTATAAAGCACTTTCCAAATCTGGTTTCCAAAATGTAGTGCTTCTCCATCGCTAAGGAAAAGATCAGGTTTCGGATAATGGAAAACCGGAAATCCAAAAGAGATTGCATGAGAGGCTGCATTTTTATAAATGGGCAAGCCTGCTTCGTGCATTACAAGCGGCGCATTAAATTCCTTTACGCAAAAGTCGTTGCCCAATACATGATCAATATGAGGATGGGTGTTGATCACAAATTTAACATCAATATTTTCTTTCGTAATAAAATTGAGCAACATTTGTTGTTCTTCTGCCGAACTCATTCCGGGGTCCACGATCACACCGCTTCTCGTTTCATCATAACAAACCAACGTATTTACCTGGATCATGTTAAAATGAAATATTCTAATATTCAGGTCATTAATTTTTATTTTCATTGCATCAAAATATTCTTTTAAATTTATTTTTTTCTTCATAAAATACTATTGCTTAACCACTTTTGAAGTGTAAACACCTTTGTCGGTTTCAATTCTTACCTGATAAAGACCTGCGGGAATTTTAGCCACATTAAGTTGGGTTTCAGTTACATCACTTATTTGAACATTAATGACCTCCTTGCCCAACACGTCAATCAAAACGATTCTCTTAATTCTTAATTCTTCATTATGAATCGTTAAATGTTCGTTGAAAGGATTAGGAAAAAGCGTAAAGTGTCCGTCCTTAACTGCATTTCCGCCAATAGAGAGGTCAATCTCAATACTATTAGAAGGTTCTGATGAGCAGCCTGTTATCGTAACAATAGTAAAATAAGTTCCGGTTTCAGTGGGTGTAAATGTTTGTCCAATAGCTCCCGGAATCAATCCGTCCTGGTTATACCATTGGTTACCTTCCTCAGCGTTTGATTGTAAACTATTTTCAATTTTGGTAATGATCGGCGTGCCAGGTATCGGATTTACCTTTACAAAAACTTCATCAGCGTAAACGGTAGCATCTCCGATTGTTACTTTTACTCTAAAATATTTGCTTGCGGTAAGTGGCTCGCTTTGATAGGCTGCCGTATTTGCACCTGTTATATCTTCCCATCTTTCAGCATCTTCCGATTTTTGCCATTGTACAGTGCCTGCAAAACCTATTAAAAAGAGTTGTGCTACATCATGGTCGCAAAGTTGGGTATTTCCGGTAATTGTTCCGGGAATTGGCGTTGTGGGAGTATAAATAGGCGATTCCCAAAGCCCGCGCCCGTAAGTGGCGGCGCGCAAACGGCACCCTTCTATATCCTGAAGGTCATAGTAAATTTCGATCTCGCCGATTTTTACATTCGGTAATCCATTGTTAAATGCCACCCAATGCCCATCACCATGTTTAAAATAAATACCCACTTCCGAGCCTACGTAAAGATGGTCATTTTCTCCTCCTAATTTGTTGTAAACAATTGAATACATTGGAATTGAGGGCAAACCGGCAGAAATATTTGTCCATGAGCTTCCTCCATTTGTTGATTGATAGACACGGAAAGCATTATATCCCCCTCGCGTAATCCAAATCGTATTGGGGTCATTATTTTTTACACAAATTGAAGTTACCGAGCCGCTTGTAACAGGGATAATAAGAGACGTCCAACTGTCGCCCCCGTTTGATGTGCGCCACAGACGCGTTTCATCTGCCATATAAATTACATCGGGGTCAGATTCGCAAATGGCAATATTACGAAGTTTATTATTTGTGTTTACGTTTGAAATTTGTGCCCAGGTGTTTCCTCTATTCATTGTTTTATAAAGGTCTGCGTATCCGGCATAAAGTATTTGCGGGTCTTCCGGGTGTATAACATAAGGCGTAACCCAGGCGCCATCATCTCTCGGTGAAACTTTTGTTTTACTATTCCAGTGGTTAGTAGTTCTCTCTATCACACCAAAATAAATTGTTCCATATTGAATATTAACATTTGAGTAATCTATAATACATTCCATACCGTCTCCGCCCATTACATCCCGCCAGTCGTCTTGAGTAAATAGCTTTGAGCCATTGTCTTGCAAACCGGTCATGATCTCTTTCGGATCTGTAGCGGAACATCCCAGTTTATATAATTGGCTAATCTGCATGCCGTTGGTTTTGTCTGTCCAGGTAGTTCCATTATTAGGAGAGATGTAAATTCCACCATCATTACCCTCAAATAAAATCCCATCGTTTCTAAATGCCAATGCGTGTTTATCGGCATGTACGGCGGTAATGCCGCCTTGTCCCCACCAATGGGTTACACATTGCCAGTTAGTACCGCCATTTGTAGATCTCCAGGTATTTATTCCGCCCACAAGCACTATATCTGCGTTAGTGGGCGAAGCGGCAATACACAGGTCGTACCAGCCTTGACCGCGTAGAGTATCAGATCCGTCAAACTCCCAGCCCAGCATATTAGGTTTATAACCTACCATTTGTTGGAAACTTTCTCCGCTATTGGTAGATTTGTAAACTCCGTGTAAACCTGAAGAGTGGGCAGAAATCACTGCATAAACAATATTGGGATTGGCGGGAGTTACCGCAAGTTCTGTGCGCTGTTGCCCTACCGAGAGCGTTTGATTCCAAGTGCTGCCTCCGTCTGTCGAAAGCCAAATTCCGGCGCCGCTTGCTCCGTAAAGCGTATTGTAATCTCCCGGCTTAAATCTCATATCGCGAAACTCTCGCGAACTCAATTGAGGCCAGGTCGCGCCGCCATCGGTCGTTTTATACACCCCCACAGTAGTGGCGGCAATTATAGTGTTATTGTCATTGGGGTCTAATAATAAGCGGTTGGTGCGTCTCCCCTGATTTATCGCAAAAGTGAGTCCGGTTTCCTGCCAGGTAGCGCCATTATCGGTAGATTTTAGTACGCCGATGCTGCTATTGTCGCCCGCGCTGCGATCTCCTGTGGCAATGTAGATCGTTTGCGAGGTAACAAAATCTGTAGGAATGATGATGTCGCTTACGGCAAGCACGCCGTTGTTGTCGGTGAGGCACTCCCACGAAGCGCCGTTGTTGTTGGTTACCCAAAGCCCGCCCGATGCGGCGCCTACCCACCAGATATTGTTATCCACAGGGTGAAACGCCATGCAGTTGATACGCCCAATGCCGGCATATCCTCCACCGGACTCGAAAGGGCCTAAGCTACTCCAATTCGATGCTCTTGGGGTATTTGCATATACTTCGGGGTGCGTTTTCCTGTGCTCGCGAACTACCTGTATTCCGGTTTTATCAGGAAAAACTCCGGTTTCCGGATCTACTATGCCTTCCATGTAATATTCCCAGCGTTTAAACTGCTTCCAACCGCCGGCTTTACTTTTTTTGCCATCTATCTCAATCATTCCCCTTTGCACATTAAAAGGTTCCCAATATGTGTTAAAAGCTTGTTGATAATCTTTTAAAGTTAATTCTTCGGAGGCTTTGTTTTGCGGAAGTAAGTCCAGCCAGGGTTGAGCGTTTGCAAAATAAAGCCAGAATCCGGAGGCTAAAAGGCAAAGAATAAGGATGATTTTTTTCATTATGGGTAAAAAATTTATTAGGTTATTGAATATTAATCATTGCGCAAAGAAAGTATTTTTTAATTATTCCGTTCCCCACCTCCGCGTCTTCTGCGCCCCTGCTGCTCTCCGGAAGGCACACTATCTGTTACGGATGTAGGCGCCACATCAATAATCCCCTCTTTATAAAGCGTTAACGAGTCTTTGGCAGATAACAGTTCAACATCTTTTTCAATGAATGCAGGATTAATGGCAGGTGCCGAAAATTGACTGAATCGCGCTACATCAACCCCGTGTTGTATGAAGTTGTTAATTTGCGTGCGGAGGTTTAAACGCGTTGTGTCAATTACAGTTACGTAAGTGGGCAAATTGGTGTCTTTATACTTTGCTTTTCCGATACCGAATTTCATTTTGTTCATATTATTCAAATCTCCCCTCAGGTTAATGCCCACTCTAAACGGGATGGGCGATTTGAGCACCGATACATGGTAATTAAATGTCATATCAAGATTGTGAATACCGCTGATCGCTGTTTTGTAACGGTCTATTTGCATGATAAATGGAAAGATTTCTATTTGATTGTTGTTGATAAGTAATTCAACCGAAATGTGTTCTACCAAATTTTTCTCACGATTTTTGAATTTTAACATACGCGCTATTTCCGAGAATGTGGCTCCATCAAGAAGCACCAGGTCTGTACCGTTTACTCTGCAAGCTGCATTCAGACTTGGCAAAATGATGTTCATGGTGGTATCTAACGATGCGGTAGCAGCCACCTGGCAATTGACCAACCCCTTAAACGATGCCAACATAGGCACTAAAGAGTCAACCGATGGAATAATGCTGATAAAATCCTCCACTTGTATGTTCTTAAAATCCAGATCTATGCCAAAAGTAATATCTTTTTTACTTCGGGTGGCGTAAAGCGCTGTCAGGTCAATTTCGCCGACGCTTGTTTTCGCCGTTACATCTTTTAATTGAATGCACCGGTCGCGCAAGACTAACGCTCCGGTAAGTTTATCTATGGTGATGTCTGCATATTTTCCGTAACCAACATCTACCTTAACGTCCACCGTAATGTTTGAAGGCACCACAATCAATGCGGAGGTCTCTTTTCCCTCATTTTCGTTTTGAATAATCTGTTCAAGCTGTTCTTCGTCTTGTGCCGCTGCAATAGCTTTCTTATATTCTTCCGAAGCGTTGGCATAAGCAGTGCCGTTGTACATTGCGGTAAACAGTTCGTTTACATTGAGCGTATCGGCTTTAATGTCGGCTACTAAGGTTAGTCCTCTTCCTGTTGACAATGCTCTACGAATACCATCTACTTTTCCTGTAATGTTCAATCTCGATTGGCCACATCTGATAGCCAGATTTTGCAGTGTAATATCATTGGTGGTGAAAGCAACATCAAGGTTTTGCAAACGGATTCTTAATGGAAAATAAGGCGAAACCACTCTGCCGGTGCGCGATTTGATATTTCCGTCCACCGTCCATTCTCGCAACAAAGCTCCAAGTTCGGTATTTTTGATGTCAATATCTTCGCCTGCAAAATCGTCAACACGTCTGTTTGATTGTTGTGTTGTGCGCGACGGCTGTGCAACCGCCGCCGAACGTTGTGCTGTGCGCTGCCTTCCCTGAGGCGGTGTATTCTTTGTAGCTACAATAGAGATACTTGCATCGCGGGCAGAAAGGCGGTTGCCTTCGGAGAGCGCGCTTAGCTGCTTGGTTTCAATCTCAAAACGTATAGATGGCAAAGAGCGGTTTTCTCTGGAAGGTAAAATTCTAAAATTGGTTTTTACCTCGCGTAAACGCATCGTGGTAGAGTCAACGTCTGAATATTCTAAGGTATTTGCGGTAACGTTCCCTACCATGGGAATAACCTTTGATGACGTATCACCGGTGATCAGTGCGTCGGAGGTACGCATGTCGAAATTTAGCTTTGAAACGGCGATGGTCTCACGGTTGGGCATTCTCACACGCGCCGTATCTGATTTTAAATCAATACTTAATAATCTTGTAACAGCACCGGTATTTCTATTGGTTCGCGTTTTGGTGGTATTGAGTTCTAAAAATGTTTTTTCTGCCAAAAGGCTTATTGATTCTTTGGGCATTCGCACACGCACTCTGTCGGCGCTGAATTGCACAACCAGGTCGTTTTGCGCTAAATCTTGTGGATTTAAACGACTTAACAGAAAAGAACCTTCTGCGTTAAAGGAGATATTTCCGCGTGCGGTGATGCCCAAATCTTCGGGGGCAAATTTCTGTAATTCCCGCAGGTTAGCCGATCCGTTTATTTTCAGGGTAACCTCAGGGTCGTCAAACAGATTTGTAATATCCATATTTCCATTGAGCGTTACAGCAAAAGCTTCTACATCGAAATTTCTTAATTTTATTCCGGTTTTCTTTGGATTGGCAGGATTAAAATGGAACGAGGCATCTATAGCAATGTTATCAATTTTAGATTCTAAATCTTTGTAAATCAGATGTCCTTTAGGTATCTTAAAATCAATATTTACAACAGGCAATTTGCCGTTTTCTGTAAATTCGTATTTTCCTTTGACGTTTGTATTAAGATTGATTTTTGTGTTGGTTTGAATTTTTTGTATCTCCTCCGAAAATCCTTTCGGAATAAGATCCAATAGCGATTGTATGGGCAATCCTTCAATTTTACATGCTAAATCGGAGGTGATATCGCCTTCAGAGAGGAGGATGTCACCATTTAGTTTAATTTCAGGCAAATGGGCAACCGTTAACCCAAAATCTTTAAATCCGAAAGAGTTAAAATTTTCGAAGTCAAGTTTTAATGTTCCGGTCAAACTTAAAGGAAGAGAGTCGCAATATGCCTGATTCTCTATTGTGGCAGAAGCTGCGCCGGCAATATTCAAATCATATACTTGCCGCGGCTCAACAACGGCAATACGTGCAGAATCAAGAATCAGGCGGGCGCTAATATCGCTTCTTTCAATATTTGCTTTTACATCAACTTTGGAACACACAAACCTGTCAATCTCCAATTTATCAAAATCGGGTGTAATAAATCCTCTCAAAAACAACCTGCCGATGGAAGCCTGCAAAGTTATGGAACCGGGAACTGACTTGAAGTTCAACTTTGCGGGACCGCGAATTGAGAAGCGATCCACATTAAGGTCTAACGGTGTATCGCTGCTTTCCGGCAATGTTATAATATCCCAATTTGCTTGTCCGGATGGCGATATATAAGCATATATTTCAGGTTGCGAAATGCGAATACGCTGTATGTTCACTTTCGATTGCAATAAATCTCTGATATTGAGAGATATCATAAATTCTTTAAAGCGTATCAACGTATCTGCATTTTCAGGGTGCACCGATAAAAATGCGGTGTCGGATTGCAGGGCGTGAGAAATAATTTCGCCTCCCACGAGTTTCACACTTACTTTTGGAAATTCTTCAAATAAAGAAACCTGAACAGAATCGAAAGTTACTTTAGCGTTGAGAAATTCGGTGCTATATTTATTTACGATGGGCGTTAACCGTTTGGGGGTCAATAAAAATAGAAATAAAAGAACTGCTATTCCAATAAGGCCAATAATTATGGATAACGAAATGCCGAGCCATTTTAATGTTTTTTTCATGAGGTTAAATTACAGGTTTTTTAATAGATAACCCATTTTTTCTTCTTCACTCCATGCCAAATCAAGCCAATGAATCACAAATCCGGCACGTTCCATTTTCCTAAACCACGTCATTTGGCGTTTTGAAAATTGGTGTATGGCAGTGTTAAGTTTCTGAAACATTGTATTGTAATCCAATTGCTGAGTTATATATAACATTACATAACGATATTCTAAGCCATATTTGTATAATTGCTCGGTAGAAACTCCTTCATCAATGAGTTTTTGCACTTCTTCAATCATACCGCCATTTAGCCGCTCTTTTAGTCGCTGTGTAATACGCCTGCGCACCTCGTCCCTGTCGCCTTTTATGCCAAAAATAATAGAAGGAATGGGCGTTGATTGATATCCTTGCAACAGCGCCTCAATGTACATGCCGCTTCCGCCGCATAAAATTACAGGCTTGTTGCGCTGCTGAATATCTTGAATCGCTTCTTGGGCTAATTTTTGATACTTGAACACTGTGTTTACCTCGCCGGGCTCCTCCACATCTATAAGATGATACGGGATTTCTGTGTCGGCTATCGTATAGTCTTTTAAGTCCTTACCGGTGCCGACATCCATTCTTTTATAAATTTGACGAGAATCGGCGCTGACAATTTCAGCGCCGATTTGTTTTGCCAACAACGCAGCAATACGTGTTTTGCCGGTGGCTGTTGGACCCAAAATGGTAATGATGGGGTTCATTATCGAACCACCAATTTTTGCATAAACGATTTACCCGTGCTTACATCCGTCAATTTCATCAGATATACGCCGGCAGGATAATTAGATACGGAAATCGTATTAGTACCTTCGCTCAAGTTTTCGGTAGTCATCAGGTTGCCCAGCAAACCATATACTTCCAATCTCATGGGTGTTCCGGTTACGATATTTACAAAACTGTTGGCAGGGTTGGGCGCCAATTGAATTGCTGCTTGGCTAATATTTTTAACGGGTACGGCAGCAAGGTCGTCTAAAGGTACAATACGGTTTTTTGTTTGGATGCCTATGGCGCCTTTAAAGTTACAAATTCCATGAATATTTACAGCAACAGTAGGTATCGGATCTCCAATGTATGTGGCTTCATATTTATCGGTATAAACCACAGAGTCGTAAACCACATTATTTTGTTTTAGGTCGTAATATCTACCCTGACCAAAACTTCCGGTTTGAACATAGAAAACATCCTCTACTTTAATTACTTTCGCTTGAGCCGGATTGTTGTGGTCATCGTCTAATTGAGAAACTAAAATAGTGGTAGCTGGTACTTGTCCAAAATAGCCTGCTCTATCGCAGGGACCGGCGGGAATAATTTGTAACATACCGAAATAGCTGGTTAAAGTACCGGTAATATTCGTAACTTTGTCTGTTACTTCAAGGCCGCTTTGCAGTTTTCCGGCGTCATCATAAATCATGATAGCGGCGGTTCCATCTTGGATATATCTCACATTACGAAAACTTTGTACATGAGTAATTGTAGCCGTTCCGGTATATTTAAAAACCGTAGTTCCGTGATTTTGACCTCCGGTATATTCGGGGGCTAATGCGCGCAATTCAGCCAATGTGCTTACCGATTGTGGGAAGATATAATTTGCAGTGGTAATAGGACTGGCTTCCATTCCTTCTTTCCATGCTTTAGCTTTAAGGGTGGTTTGCGTAGAAATGGCGATAGGAGCTGAATACAGCGTTGAAGATTCGTCAGGATCAGTTCCATTCAAGGTATATCTGATAGTAGCGCCTTCAGTGGCTGAAGCGATGGTTACATTAACCGTACCGGTATAAGATCCGCCCGGAGGGGTAAAAATAGGAGCAGCTACATGGCCGGCTTGGTTAAAATCTGTTATATAAATATCGTCAATATTAACACTTGTACTACCGGATTGAACTTGTTTGCTAATTCTGATACGTGCATTTCCTGGGATATTAATGCTGAAAGAGGCTTGCAGCATTACTTCACCACCGGATACCCAAGATGGCGCAGGATCGGTAACACCTGCACTAATCCAATTCGCCCCTCCGTCAGTAGAGTAGTCGAGATAAATAACTCCGCCACTATGCCCGCTGTACGAAGCATAAGCAAATGAAACAGTGCCTAACCCGTTAGGCTTGTCGAAGAGCATCTCTATTCTATTCAAATTTGCTGCATCTGAGCTGTTTCCTCTGAGGCGAGCGCTCCTAAGACCGTTTTTACGATCATTCAGATCGGGATTTGTAGGTGATGTAACTGCGGATACAGACCAACTGCCTAAGGCATCGGTAACTGTTCGGTTAACGTAACTACCGGCACCTGTTCCTGCCCATTCAGCAGCTTCAAAATCTTGAAAAATGGTTGTTTCTTGAGCAAAAGAAACATTCGTAAATAAAAAGAGCAATAAGGTGCTCACAAAAATGTTTTTTAAAATTGTAAACGTTCTCATAAATAAATTGTTTTAATTTGTAATGCTGTGAAAAAATCTGACGGCAAATATAATAAATTGTTTAGTTTATACAGGTATATAAATGTGATTTTTTTGTTACATTTTCAATACACTTTCAAACTTTTGTCGTTAATCACTACAGTATCACCTATTTGTTTTATAATAGCAATACCGTGATCTATACATTCCTGTTCCAATTCAGGATAAAAAGCCATAGTTGCCAAGCCCAAATATACTTGATGGTTTTTAAATTCAGGAAAATTAATTCTGATGGTTTGGGCTTTTTTTAAAATCTTAGGCACATCATTTTTATGCGCTTTAAATTTAATTTCAATAATTCCAACTGATTTTCCATTAATCAATAAAATATCGTATTCGTCTTTATAATTCTTCTTAATTCCTTTAACATTTTTTTCTATTTCGTCGAATTCTTCACTGAAAAAGTTTTGTTTGCCGTTTTCAAAGGAATTAAAGAAATACTCTTCGGCAAAACAACCGTGATTATTTGACCAAGAGCCCATAGTTTCTTCAATTTTCTTCATTCTTTTTTCAGACTCTTGCCTCGCTTTTTCTCTTTCTTGTGCAGCTTTTTCTCTTTCTTGTGCAGCTTCTTGTGCAGCTTTTTCTCTTTCTTGTGCGGCCTCTTGCGCGTTTTTATCTATTATTTCCACTGTTTTATCTATCATTTCCGCTGTTCTTTGCAGAATTGCCCATATATTTTCGGGTGTAGCATATTGAATGTCAGTCAATTGTTTCATTTCTCAATGTTTTGGTTAATAACGCCGCAAATATACACACTGAAAAGACGTTTGTCAAGAGGGAGAAGCATTTTTTTTGAAAAATATTACAAATCTCGAAATTATACGTACGTCTCAAGCAATTGCGATTTCCCATTCGGCACCAAGTTAACCTCCGGAACAAAA